>SLQC01000182.1 GCA_007131625.1 Balneolales bacterium
ATTTCCACCATCTATCGGCAGGCAAATACCAGTGACGAACTGCGAAGCATCCGAAGCCAGAAACAGCGCGGCATACCCGATTTCATCCGGAGTCCCCAGACGATTCATGGGAGTGCGCTCCAGGACTTTTTCTTTGCGTGCCGGGTCTTTCTTCATTACATTGAGCAGCATTTCTGATTCGATAAATCCCGGTGCAATGGAATTAATCCGGACTCCCGAAGAGGAGTATTCGGCAGCCAGAGCACGGGTAAGTCCGAGCAATGCGGTTTTTGAACTGCTGTATGCAGCAATCATCGGCAATCCGTAGAGGGCAGCCATTGAGCTAATGTTGATGATCGAACCTTTGCCTCGCGGCACCATCGATTTCAATGCCTCTCGCGAAATGGAAAATACACTATTCAGATTGATATCAATAACAGTCTGATATTCTTCATCTGTAACATCCATTGAAGGGATCTTCTGGTGCATTCCGGCGTTGTTCACCAAAATGTCCAATTTCCCGATTTCGTTTTCAATCTGACTGATTAAGTCAGGATGTTTACTTTTATCAGTTATATCGTTTTGTATCACGTGACAGTTTTCACCCAGTTCCTCTTTGGCGGCATGCAGTTTATCGATATTGCGCCCTGTGATAACCACCCGGCAGCCTGCCGGCAAAAACTGCCGTGCAATACCAAGTCCAATTCCGGAACCACCGCCGGTTATCAATGCCACATTGCCATCCAAACGAAATACTTTGCTCATAACGCTACCTCTTGTTTCTACCTCTGGTTTATTGTGTCTTGTTGCTTAGAAAATACGGAAAAGTTCCTCCTGATCCTGTTGCTTCCGTTTACTGCAGGATAACTTATAAGTGACACCAATTTACATAATTCCATATTTATTAAATGCATCTACCGTACTCATGCCTTCCTGCAACGATTTTAACACCAGCTTTTCGCTTCGGGCTTTTTCTGCCGCTTTGGAAAAAGCATCTACTTCTACTTCCCGGGGGACAACTAGCACTCCATCGCGGTCTCCGAAAATTATATCACCCGGATTTATGCGAACACTGCTCCATTCAACAGGAATTCTGAAATCGACCACTTTTCCTCTTGGTCCCTGATCCTGAGCGTATGTGCCCATTGAAAAGGTTGGGAAATTGAGATTCAAAATATCGTTTGTATCGCGTGAATATCCATTTACAACTGCGCCGGCCGCATTTAGCCGTATGGCCCGCGTGCTCATTAATCCACCCCAAAGCGCATAATTCGGTGATGAACCCGTGCAAATGTACACTTCATCCTCACGTAAGTCATCCAATGCCTCAAACATCAGCCCGAATGGTTTTTTCATCAGATCATTCTTTGTGTTTTCAATGGTTTCACCAAAAACATCAGCCTCCAAAACAGGCATGGCTCTGCCGATGATCACCATGTCAGAACGAAGCGGTTTGATATTTGGCGGCAAAAACTGATGCAAATAACCCAGTTTGTCCAAAACATCTCCAACAAGGGCTGTAAACAACTCCTGTTTTGCCAGTGTATAGAGTTCTTTGTCGTTTTTCCAGGTCATAGCGTTTTTTGTTGTATTTGGAGATGGTTGTTTAGCCCCTGCTTAATCGGACAGCTTAAAAATTAGGTTTTGCAATCATATTAATTGTTTGGCAATTTTGCAACGGAAAGGATTATCATCCTTAAAACATGTAACATCCAGAACACAAAATTGTATATGGATCCCGATGTTGAATCCCGATGGGTTTTTGGGCTCGACCTGGGTTACAGAAGTCATAATCAGCATTTGACTGATTCAGGGATATATCTTAAGCTGATACATTATGAAAATCAACCGAAACAGGAACCCGCAACCGCAGAATTCTAATCCGGTTATTATATGAGTCAGCCCAATATTAATCCGGAGTGAAAAAGAATAATTTAAATCGCAATCAATTTCTCAAGCTGGAAATAACCAGATATAGTCTATGAAAAACTCTCATTCGGTTTCAAAAGTTGATTTTTTCCAGGCTGATTCTCCCTTGTCGATGAGTATAGCCGACAGTACTCATCAAATCAGCAAGATTGCTTTTATTGTGACTCGGATCCAATTGAACAGCGGAATTACCGGGGAGTCGTATCTGCTCAGTTTCCATTACTCCCCGAATGCTATTGCGGGAGCTCTCAGGGATGTAACGGAGCATATTTTGGGTTTTGATGTGAGTCAGACGGGACATTTCATCAAACAGTACGAAAATGAAACCGAATATTTTGGGCATGACGGCATCCATCGATGGGTAATGGGTGCTGTAAATATTGCCATGTGGGATGCATGGGGTAAAACTTTGGAGCAGCCGGTCTGGAAATTATTGGGCTGCTTCCACAAACGCGTACCGCTATACGGAAGTGGTGGATGGTTGTCATATTCACTGGTTGAATTGCTTGATGAAGTAAGCAACTATAAAAAACGGGGTTTTCGGGCTGTAAAAATCAAGGTCGGATCCAAAGAGCCGGAACGTGATATGGAGCGTCTTTACAAAGTTCGTGAAACAGTTGGATCTGATATGCGCATAATGATGGATGCGAATCAGGGGATGAATCTTGCTGCGGCAATAAACCTTGCCGGGCGGGTGAAACCATTGGATATTACCTGGTTTGAAGAGCCCTTGCCGAATACCGATTTTGACGGCTATTTGAAATTACAGCAACATACCGGTATTGCACTAGCTATGGGTGAACGGGAGTTCAATACCGTTGCGTTGCGTTCGCTACTGGAGCGCCGGGCTATTGATCTTTGGCAACCCGATATTCTGCGGTTGGGTGGAGTTGAAGCCTGGCGTGCATCGGCCGCCCTGGCTCATTCTTATCATATTCCGGTGCTGCCGCACTACTATAAAGAGTATGATGTGCCGCTGTTGATGACGGTTCCGAATGCCCATGGAGCTGAAAGTTTTGACTGGGTTGATCCGCTGATTACAAATCCTGTCCGGATGGAAGATGGCTGGGCATATCCTAATGAGGGCAGTGGCTGGGGATTTATATTCAAAGACCGTTATTTAAAGGAACTTGCGTGAAAAGGATGCGTATTTTGATTTCTCATAGTAATAATACTCATTCAGGTTCAAAGTTGAGAACAGCAGAAGGTTCCAGCTTGGTAACTGTGGCAATTACCAGCTTGGTAACTGTGGCAGTTGCCAGGTTGGGAGATATGGGATATTCCAGGTTGAAAACAGTGGTAATGCTTTTTTTTGTATTGTTGCTGATGTCGAACTGCGGAAGAACGGATGATGAACCGGGTCAGGCCAGAACCATCATCCTTGCCCACGCCATGCACCCCACTCATCCGGTATCCATTGCCATGGAGCGGATGGCCGGAAATGTGGAAGAATATTCCGGCGGGCAACTCACCATAACCACCTACCCGGCGGGACAGCTGGGCGGAGAACGAAAACTGCTGGAATTAATTCAGATCGGAGCAATAGGAATGGCTAAAGTTTCAACGGCAACACTGGAAAATATCGTACCGGCCATGCGGGTCTTCAGTCTTCCCTATCTGTTTCGTGACCAGCAGCATGCCTTCCATGTTCTGGATGGAGAAGTGGGACAGGCACTGTTGCGGGAAGGGGACCGCTACCGGCTGCGTGGCATCGGCTATTACGATGCCGGAAGCCGGAGTATCTACACTGCTAACCGCCCCGTGCATACACCCGAGGACCTATACGGGCAAAAAATTCGGGTCGTGGAGAGTGTGATCGCCATGCAACTGATGCGTACACTTGGAGGTTCTCCAACACCGCTGTCATACGGTGAACTCTACACGGCATTTCAGGGCGGTATTGTGGATGGTGCCGAAAATAATCCACCCAGTTTTTATACTTCGCGTCACTATGAAGTCTGTAATTATTACACGCTGAACGAACACTCGACTATCCCGGACATCATAGTGATCGACAGCAAAATCTGGGACAAGCTCAGTGAAGAGCAGCGTGGATGGCTGCAGGTTGCCCTCGACGAATCTATCGAATTCCAGCGTGAATTGTGGCAGGAGTCGGAGGAGGAGTCAATGCAGGCGTTTCGGGATGCTGGTGTAGAGATCATCCACCCTGACAAAGAACTTTTCAGGGAAGCATTGGAACCTATGTATGATGAGGTGCGCCGCACTAACCCCGAACTATACGAATGGGTAGAGCGCATCCGGAATGTTGAATAGTACCATTTAAAAAAAGGGCTTGTCCCAATAGTTTGATTATTTCTCAATAACTCAAGCTTACGGAAGACGCCCTTTTTGGAAAGATTAAATCTTACTATGCGAGAAAAAATAAATAAAATAACACGCTCGGTACTTGTCTATCTGATGGCTTTTTTGGTAGTGGTTGTGATATGGCAGGTTTTTACCCGGTATGTGCTTCATGCTCCCAGTACATTTACCGATGAGCTGGCCCGTTTTCTTCTGATCTGGGTCAGTTTGCTCGGAGCCGCCTATTTCTCCGGACAGAACTTACATATTTCGGTGGATGTATTGCCAAGGCATCTGAATCCGGTCAACCGGTTCCGCATCATAATCCTTATAAAATCACTGATCGCGATATTTGTTCTGGCCGTGTTTGTTGTGGG
>SLQC01000322.1 GCA_007131625.1 Balneolales bacterium
AAACCTGATTACCATGGCCAGGGAAAACTGCGGTGAACTTCAGGTCTATTTGCGATTTTATGAGGAGCTAAATGACTTCCTGCCTCCACACAGGCGGAAAATGGAATTTGTCCGAAGCCTTGCAGAACCAACCACGGTAAAGGATCTTATTGAAGGTTGCCGCGTTCCGCACACAGAAGTGGATCTGATTCTGGTCAACAGCCATCCGGTGAATTTCGACCGAATAGTGAGACATGGGGACAAGGTAAGCGTCTATCCGGTTTTTGAATCTCTGGACATCTCGGTGGTTTCACGATTGCAGGAACGGCCATTGCGAAATCCCCGTTTTCTCGCTGATGTAAATCTTGGCAAACTGGCACGATATCTGCGTATGGCCGGCTTCGATACCGCTTATCGGAATGACGCTGATGATCCCGAACTGATTGAACAGATGCATCGGGAAGACCGAGCGCTGCTGACCCGCGACCGGCGCTTGCTCATGCGCCGGGCTGTTCAAAAGGGATACCTGGTCCGCTCGGATTGGGCTGCCGACCAGCTTTCAGAGGTGTTGCGCCGTTTTGACCTGCAGGGTGCTGTCAGACCTTTTACCCGTTGCTTACACTGCAATGGCGGACTGGAGCGAGTGAATAAGAGGGAGATTCTGGAACGGCTGAAACCATTGACGAAAAGATATTACGACACTTTTTCCCGGTGTACCGGATGCGGGAGAATATACTGGAAAGGTTCCCACATGGAACAGTTAGATCCAAAAGTCAGCGAGATTCTTCAGATTACCGATATTAAACTGTGATTAAAATATTGCTCCCAAAATCTGTCTGACATCCGGATTTTTGTTCTTGATGAGACGGTTTAGCCGGTCGATGGGCTCAAGGCGTGAATTAATTGATCTGCAAAACAACTAATCTGCATTACTCAGAAAAACTTCAAAATACTCGTTCTCTTTAGATATTTCTCCATGTATGGTCTATGCGTAACTATAATACGACTCGTCCTAAAAGCTCCAGGAAACGATTGAACGTATAGATCAGTAGCATTTGGAAGCCAGGTCTTTTTTCAAAACTGCAGGAATTTTAAGCGAAGTAGTTGAGAAAAATTAGCCTGGTGATCTATGTCTTCGGAGTCCATACATGAGAGGTTTGATTTTTATCAGGATTTTTTACATAGTATTGAGTAGCTTATCTGCATTGAAATCAAGAACTTCTTTAATAATGATATTTCAAACAGGGTTTATCTGTCATACCCGTATATAAGAATGACACAGCCATACCATAATGAGTTTTGTGACCTTCAAAATACCTTCAAACAATCGTCACATGAGGTAAAGCATTTATTAGACTCTCTTTCGGAAGAATATATTAACAAAAAACTTGCACCCGGCAAGTGGTCTGTTGCAGAATGCATCCGGCATTTGATCCTGACCGGAAAATATGTAACCATTGAAATCGATAAGTCCATAACGAACGGGATCAAGAGAAACAAAATGGGTAATCCACCTTTTAAATACGGATGGTTTAATCGCTATTTCATACGTTATATGAAACACAAAAGTCATTTTACAATGGCAGCTCCGAAATTATATAAGCCTGATTTACATTCGTATTATGACAAATCGGTGCTTGTTACATCATATCTTGATCTGCAAGAGCAATATTGCAGGTTGCTTGAAAAAGCCGACGGGCTGGATTTAAAGAGGGTAAAGGTCCGATCACCGGTGATCCCGGTTATGCGGTTGAGCCTCGGGGCCTGTTTCCATGCCATGGCAGCTCATCAGGAACGGCATATTGATCAGGCAAAGCGGACCAATCGAAATTTGTGGTCAAAATAAACATATCCGGGACGATTTATCTGAATGATCACGAGCAGAAGAGGGTGGTTGTACATGATGCTGGCCTGATCGATTATTAGTGGCTATCCAGGCCGGCGATCCCCTGGCCCCGAATGAATTGGCTGTATACTTGTCTCAAAGCATCTGCATCGAATGTGCGTCCGCAGGCATCAAAGGCCTCTTTGACCAGCTGACGCTGGCGCCGATGCGGTGGTCCTCCCAATGCAACGGCCACCTGGAGAACATCGAGGGCAAGGCTTTGCATTCTCGAATTGAGTGTCGCCAGTTGTTTGCAGCTAGCCTCCCAGTCGAATTCTTTATCGATCGAGTTCGGATCAATTTCAAACTGCTTAAATAGCCTCTTCAAAAGTAGCAAAAAATTTGGGTGGGAATCCCGGGCTCGCATCATGGTCTCGGCTATCAATGCAATAAGCAACCGTTCCTCGTTATGGCCACAGACGACGGGCTCATTTTTGATGCGTTCTGTGATTTGCCGGATTGCGATTGGTGCTGCAATGCGGCCTCGTGCTTCGCGCATGGTCCAGTGACAGATCAAACCATTCCAGAAAGCGTAAAGTGGTATTGCGATAAACGGCAAGAAAGTTCTCAGTGCCATTCGCGCCAGAAGGCGACGCATCACAAATCGTAAAATAATACTCGTCATACCGATTTTTGCACGATAGGCAAGCGTGTAAAGCAGGAGTTTCCACCGGCTAAAACGAAGATATGGATCAATACCGTAGAATTCTGTGCGTGGATTTGGCATATCGAGCGCGGCACGGGAAATCCCTATGGCTATGACGTCATCCCCTGATTCATTCGCAAAGTAAAGCCCGCCAACGGAAGAAATGTGGGCAACGCTTCGTAGCATAAGCCGGTACAAGTAGAAAATTTCAATTATCGTTATGATACCGGCCGATGTAAGGTGTACAGCCCAAAAGGGAGCAAGTTCACCCCATTCAGCAGTATCCAAATCATCGACAAGCCAGAATCTAAGAACCAATTCGAGTCCGGCAATGATGGCACCGGATACCGCACCGGAAATCACTGCAAACCAAAGTGTCCGGTGTTCAACCTCCTGGATATCTGCAACCTGATCGTCATTCCATACATCGACAGTACTCTTTTTGCGGCTGCACTTTTGCCTGAGAATTTCAAGACCCTTTCGCTCAAAGAAATTGAGATTTCCTGTATACGGATCTTTATTTCTCTGCATAATCCTGAAAAACTTTTGGTGTCATGTATTCTATCTCCTGTAGCAGAATTCTATCTGATATTAATCTTTTTGTAGTTGTTCTAAAAATATATCCATTAACTTACTGTTGTTCGGAATTATGCAATTTCATACACTCTGCGATGATCATCTCGGTAACACCGCTTTTGAGAAAAAAATTCATACCGGATATCCAGTACATACGCTTTTACACCGAATTTGATGGTAAAAAATTCCGGTTATTAAGCTCATTAAAACTGATTATTTCAACCGGTTTGTTCAGAGACTGATAGGGGGAGGAAAAAACTGCCCGTCTTGCAATAAATATCCTTTACCATCATGACATCGATGGTGGCCGGGAAAAAGATTTACGTTAGCACCTGGCAATCAAGCGCACTCGAATTGGTATTCGAAACAGCTCGGTTCTTCAATTTGCCATATGGAATATAGACCATACTTTCATCGGGCGTTTCAAACTGACTGCTTCTGAGTCCGATGCTTATGACCTCGCCGTAATGATCTCCCACCTGAAACTTGTCTCCCACCTGAAACGGCCGGTTATAATTGCAAGTTTTTGTTTTTAAATATGCATTTTCTTGCAGTTTTAACAATTGTAATAAATCCATAAGTTGCTAATATACAATAATTTAACCCATTTTTTCAGTATTCAGAGTTGACTATTCAAGCAAATGAAAATACTTGAATTATAGTCATTTTCCACTATATATTATACATACGAAGAATTCGTTAATTCAGAGTCAACACCACAATAAAGGTAATTTTCAAGTCATGATTGCCATAGAGGACATGCGATTCGACATGTTTTCATTCATATCTCTGCTATGCAACACCGTCTCGCAAAGGCGGAGGTTTGGCTATGTGTTACATAAACCAGGTGTAAATAACGAGGTTTGAAAAGTCCGCTACCTTCCCGGTTTGCGGGTTTTTATGAAGGATTCTATTTCTTCATCAAATATATCACTCTTACAAATTAAAATCATGAAACGCAAAACGATAATTTCACTGGTGGTTATATTCACTGTTACAATCCAGGGTTGGGCTACCGATGCCTTGGTGTCAACGGAATGGGCTGCTGAAAATCTGAACAATCCGAATGTTCGCTTTGTAGAAGTAAGTGTGGAACCCGGCAAGTTTGAGCGTGGTCATATACCCGGTGCGGTTAATCTACGCTGGCATACCGATCTGGCAGATCCGGTCCGCCGGGATATCGTATCGAAAAAGCAATTCGAGAAATTACTCTCCCGGAATGGAATAGACAATGAAACAACGGTGGTACTCTATGGCGATCACAACAACTGGTTTGCCGCCTGGGGTGCCTGGATTTTTACCCTATACGGACATGAAAATCTGAAAATCATGGATGGCGGTCGTGACAAATGGGTAAGAGAAAACCGTCCTGTGAGCAATCGACCAGCCAATTATTCTCGTGCAGAATATACCGTTCAAAATGAGAAACCTCATTTACGGGCTCATTTACAGGATGTCCTGACGATCGCTGAAAACAGACAACCCGGAAATCTGGTGGA
>SLQC01000034.1 GCA_007131625.1 Balneolales bacterium
CCAGACTGTAAGAATCAGATACTACGGTGTTGGCCAGGGCGTTGGAGCGGGCTCCAAGCATCGAATTATGGATGTGAAAACCGCTGCCACCCAAAATTTCCTGGCCGACGGCCGGCGTCACAGTCGATCCGGATACAATGATCATGCATAAAAAGCATATGGGTAGAAAACAATGTGGTAAAGGATCGTTTCTTGTATCATTATTATCCGAACATTCTATCACACTGCCGGTAATCTTCCTTTGGTCGAGTTTCATGCGGAACAACATATCAGAAGTCTCCTAATTAAAGATTCTGAACATTCCGAAAAGCAAAACCACATCCCGCATAAAAATTGACAACTCTCTGACAACGTTTTCTTCCCGCGGAACATAAATTATATCTCCCGCCATAATAGGAGCGATAGAGGTGGGGTGTTCTCCGCCACGCAAGTAACGGGTTAGATCCACTACAATAGGATTATTCCGGCCATCACTTCGATATATGGTAATGTTGCGCAGGTCAGCCTCGTCTGTAGTGCCTCCCGCCCGGGATAACATTTCAAAAAGGGAAACATTTTCAAGGATCTCATAGTTGTCGGGCCGTCCGACTGCTCCAAGCACCGAGACCGTCATTTCCCGAACACCGGTAATACTGATTGAGATATTGATTTCACCTTGTATATATTTGGAAAGCTCTTCCTTTAAATGATCCTTAAGTTCCTCATTGGTCAGTCCTCGTGCTTCAATTGACCCGATAAGGGGCACAGAAAGCAACCCTCTGCCGGTGACGGTGCGCTCTGTATTGAACTCATCATATCCCCAAACGGAAATCTCAATTAGATCCCCTGCTCTGATCCGGTATTCATCCGATTTTTGCTGGACCAGCAGTGCACCGACCTGGGAATGAGTGAGAGTACTATCCTGAAAACTATTCGATGAGGCGCATGCAGTGAAAATTGTCAACGTAATAACGGCTAATAGAAAAAAAGGATTCACAGATCCGGGAATTGTTTTTTTTTGCAGGTCATCTAGCCAGGCTGTTGCGTGATCAATTTGAGTCAAACGGTTATCTGGATTCATTGTTAATTAAATGGATTGATCGAATGGGTCAGTTAATTATGGCATTATTGCAAATGGGCTGGAACTCAAACTGTCTGCAGGAGTTTCCGAATCTCCTGAATTAGAGGAACATTGAATTATGGTCTGGATGAATTGCATCAATTAGTATGCCAAACCGTGCAAATAACCGAAAAAAGTTCATGAATGGTGCGTATGGATGTATAAACAAGTTGTTGAAAATTCAGACAGACCTGCGATTGTTAAAAAATTCAACAACTGAATGCCGGGAAAGATGTTGTTTTTTTTAACAGTACAGACTGGAGGCTGACAGGGTACGTATATATTTGTACTGGAAGATCATCGAAAGCGGATTCATAGTCGATGTTTTGCAGTATCATCTTGAGACTTGCTTTTTTGGGGCATGTTACTTGCTAACAAAAGAACTTTCTGATAGCGCGATCAATCTGTTCGCGACATGACACTAGCATGAATTTAAAATAATGAAACGAAGACCCCGCTTTAGCACAGAAGGGGACTAACTAACTGTCACAAAACTTCCTTCAGACGCAGCTCTCAATGGTAACCCGAAGAAATGAACAGACAGATGAGTTTTTTGAAAATAAACTGGAGTCCGCTCGGATTGCGATGTTTACAATACGATGCTGGATGAAATGAAAGTTAAAGATTAATGCTGGAATTCGGAGATTTGGTCGATGATCACTGCTTGTTCCCCCAACCATGGAGCAGGAAGTATAAAAGAGTGGTGCAGGTTAATAAAGTGCAATTATATCAAATAACAGTACTAAAATGGTAAGGGTTTTCTTTATTGAAACTAAACCATGGCCTAATAACAAAGTGTCGGATATATCCCCGATAATAGTAAGATAATAATCCAGAAAATCACCCGGTGGTGCTCTGTATCCGTAGCCAGTTGAAAATCGTACGTGCTTGCAGCCTCATCAATCCGGGTCCACTCAATTCTTACAGTGTCGGCCCTGATGTCCTCCTCGCCATTTTCAGGATTCAATGCCTCCGGTGGCGGGATTGAGTCAACAGGTTCCTCTTCGGTAGTGAACGACCAGGTTTCCGACCAGTCACCCGGGCCGGACACATTGATGCCGCGCACACGCCAGAAATAGGTGGTTTCAAAGTCCAGATCATCCAAGGATGCTGTGGTATCGGAAAGATCGTCCAGGTCAGCGATCAGCTCATCAAAATCTTCATCAACGGCCAATTGAAAGTGATAGGTATCTGTCAAAAGTACCTGCTCCCATTCAAAGGGCACTGTCGTTGGTAATCCTTCAGCTCCATTTTCCGGTGTAATGAGTTCGGGAGATAAGGTCAGTTGTGCGTGGGCTAAACCTGATACACTTAATAGTAAAGGCAGAAACAGTAATACTCTCGGAATTCCAAATTTGGGGAGGTCCATTTTGAAATTGTATAAATGTAGTTGATGATACTCTGTCTCAATAATTGATGATGCTAAGTTTCGTTCTGTATTGAATAATAACAATCTATGACGGGTGGTTGAATAGTGTGTTTTCTGATTTTTATGTCATACTTATTAAGTCACTGGTTTTGATAAATCAGAAAATCATTGACTCAGTGGACAGCATAGAATAGTTACCTGCGAATACAATCACCTAACACATGTTAAACAAGTGGGACAAAAGTTTGTATGGTAACCAATGAGAATTCGTTTGGTCGGCTGGAAGAAGAGTGGGAGATGCTTATGGTGGGAGAGACCAATAACCCGGCTACGGCTCCATCCAGTGGCTCAGATCCCGGTTAATGAGTTTTTGTAATGCCGTTATATCTTTTTTATAATATTGTACAAGTCGGCGGCGGGTTTCATCGGGCACTTCCGGTTTGTAATGGGTATATGAAACGAGTTTCAGTTTAAGAGCCTGGAATCGTTCGTCTGTCATCATATATTTCAAAACATATTTCAACGGGTTGTAGGCAATCAGTCCTTGATACAAATAGTGGATCAGCTTATTGCGCGGGATTTTCGAAACATTGTACCGGATGGTATAATTTCCGGTAAGCATTTCACTTACACCCAGATAAGTGTAAAGATCGCCAAGTACCTTTTCCGGATTGTTTTTTAAATCTTCGAACAGATAGACCTTGATTTGAGAGAAGTGCTGCATATAGGAAGCCATAGGTTCGGCATATAAACCGGCTCCAAGATAATCATAGGCCGGAATCCAGCCCTCTTTCTCTCTTTGCGGCCAGGCTTCGACAGCTTCATCAAAGGACAGTTTTTCGTGAAAATCCCGGTTGTGAATGTATTGCGAAAAAGCTCTGTCAACAGGATTCCGCAGCAGTATTATCAGCTTGAGCTTTCCGGGATCGGGATGGATTCGTATGATATTCTTTATCGTTGCTTTCGAAAACGATGGGTAAAAATAGCTTACAGATTTTTCCCCTTTTACAGGAGCTTTTACGTTCTTGTAGTACTTTTTATAGATGTCCAACCGGGTTATAAATGGGTGATTAAGCACTTTATAATCTGATTGTACATTCTTTCCAGATTGCTCATTCCAAAAAGGGAAAAAGTTTAATTCCCGTGAAGGCAGATAGATTTCGGGGTGTGCATCCAAATACCGGCTCAGGGAGGTAGTGCCGCATTTTGCGGCTCCTGCGATAATAAAATCAGGGAAATCGTTCATATATAAGGGTTTATAGACCTTTGTCTTTTAGACATTTTGAATGTATGTGCAGCAGCATGGCGAAAGTTACTGTTTGTTTCACAGGAATGAATATATTGATTTTTATATCAGATTTACCAACCGGACCACATGACCATTATTCAGGCAAGTGTTGAACACAGTTGCTCCAACAGATCTTAAAAAAAAATAATCAGATGAATCGGTCATTATATAAAACAGTGATGTGCGGATAGTCCGGACATCCGGCGAACAGAATGTACGGGAAAATGAGTAAAAATCAGGATGCTGCTTCCTATTACCGTGAAGTAGCCGATTATTACAATCAGGACGCAGATGACTTTGAGCAGCGATATCAGGAAAATCCGGTTCTGAAACGTCTCAGGACTGAGTTTAGAACTGTAACAGAGCAGTACCTCTTCAAAAATGCTCTTGAAGTAGGCTCGGGACCCGGTTTTGATGTCACCTGGTTCGGATCCAGATATCCCGACCGTTCATTTCATGCTCTTGACATCTCGCCGGAAATGATTGCGTTGTCAAAAAAAAATGTCCAACGGTTTAAATTGAAAAATGTTCATCACGCCGTGGGTTCGGTAGAGGATATTCCGGTCGTTTATCCTGGCCGACGGTTTGATATGATCTATATTTATTTTGGAGCATTGAATACCGTCTATGATCTGAAAAAGGCGGCGCATTGTCTGAAACAGATATCGGCACCTCAGGCAACGTTGGTTTTAACGGTAGTAAACCGGTACTATCTGACAGAAATTCCACTTTGGCTGGCTAAGGGTAAATTTCGAAAAGCATTTGAACGGGTATTGGGCACATGGCACGGTTACTCCGACATCGTGAAAATCCCAAGTCGCTGTTTGTCGGCCCGGGATATCAAAAAAGCATTTGGAACGGAATTTGATCGCCTCGAACGCCAGGGTTTCTGTATTTTCTATCCGGCCTGGTATCGTGCCCATCTTCTGCAACGTCTGAAGAAGAAAGCCGAAATATTGTGGAAAGCCGATCTGGCCATAAACCGGACTCCGTTCTGGAATATGGGAGAATACAGTCTCTATGTGTTTCGGAGCCGGTGAGCCTGTAATTTCATAGCTCAGATATCAATTCCCTCACTGCGACTTACCTCCTGATCATATACATAATCCATATTATTCCTCAAAACTGTTCAACGTTTCGCGCAACCCTTTACTGTGATCGTGGGAAGAGCTTTTAAATTCGGTTATCAAAGGATGCACACTCTTTACAATAAGTGAAAAGGTCAATGCTTCGGCGACCGCCCGCCCGTATTTTGCGTGTAGCCACCGGTATGACAGTATCTTTACAGGTTTTCCGGTCAGGCGGGAAATGGTCCCGCAAAATTCACTTTGGCGCATGGGTTCACCCACATACAGATTATAGATGGTTCCGCCTTGGGATTGTCGGGCCACTTCTATGATCATACTGGCGCAGTCCCGAAGATTTACGAGGCTCATAAAATTTTCACCGGTTCCATATTGCGGGACGACTCCATCCTGTTTCATTATCCTGTAGAAGAACTGCCGGAACCATGAGTCAGACCCGTAAACCCATGAGGGTCGTACGATACTTATTCTGTTTTTCGGTTGCCCGGATTTTTTCAAAAACGGCATTTCAGCTGGCATATAGCTACGTTGAAAACTGATCGGCTGGACAGTTGCATGTTCGTCTGCCGGGATGTCACCCCGGGAGCCGTATACCAGTGATCCGGAGGTGAACACAATGTGAGGCGGCTCCCCAAGTGAACGTGCCCAGTCCAGCAGTCTATTGTTGGCTCGGTATCCACGAGTACCGGCCCAATAGCGTGAGAGCATATTTTTGCCGGATATTCTGGCGGCATGAAAGATGGTATCAGGTGGATCGTCATCAAGTGCTTTCCAATCAAACGATTGCAGCCCTCCATGCAACAGTTCGATTCCATGCTTCGTCTGTATATCCGGTTGGGAGCGATGGACAAGCAGACGTAAGCGCACTCCTGAGGTGGAAAGCTGGCGCGCTACTTCATGGCCGATAAATCCGGAAGCGCCGATCAGGAGTACATTTTTCATTTATTGCGTTGAGTATGTTAAAAGATACCGGAAGGAGTTAAAGGATATCTGACTTTTTGTGTCAAGTCATAGATTGTTTTACAGGGTACGTTTTATCGTTTGTGGTGATATTTATCAGATCTGGAATTAAGCGGTTACATTTTAAAAGTATCGGTGAAATCTGTTTCTTTGATTGCATAGCCGTCAAGATCCGGTTATATGTTTTCTGGAACTGGGCATAAACATAAGGACGATGGTCCCTGGTATGCAATTTGATCCTGTGAACATCAAATTGTACGCCTCCTTTTCCGTTAACCCTTCCTTTTTTACTCCATCTGAATTCAAATAAGGCCATCAACAGCAGATTCAGACAGTAAAGAAAACCGTATTTGTTGTCGGATTTGTGTATCCGGCCGTTTCTGAACCGGGATGCATTAGGGAAAAACTCATATATCCATTCATTTACCGCTCGCATGTGGGGTGTATTCGCTTTGCGCACAACCTGTCTGAGATGGAGAAGTTGAAAGGCTGTGTAAAACTCTCTCTGCCAGGTGATGGACATGGCCGATTCGTCAACCAGGTAGTTGCAGCAAACGGAATGCCGTTTACCGGAAAGGATACTTGCCAGACGGACAACAGCATAGGAGAGCCAGGAGCGATTGGAGCGGGTGACAAGAAAAAGATCCAGATCCTGTCTTTCTTCAAGCCCGGTACCGTGTACAGTACCACCTGAATAGTAAATCGATCGTATCCATGGAATGGATGCGATGATTTTCAACACCCTCCGATGTTGGCGGCGCAGTGCTGAGGTATTTCTGACCGGGTTGTCGAATTCAATGGATGCCAGTCCGATCAGGGGGCCGGCGGACCGGAACAGGTCCGGAAAGTTTATAAGCAGCCTGTTCAGGATTGTCCGGAATTTTTCCGGTGTGGTTTGTGAGTTTCTGAGTCCGGCATACAATTTGTCGACATGAACGGGCGCATTAAAGGTTGCGGCATAGCAAATGCCCTCAATAATGGCGCGTTCGATATCGGGTTTTTGATCTGATAAAACCGGTCTGGAGGGTGTTGACGGCTGTGCCAAACGGTCTATGACCAAGTCAAGCTGCCGGCACCAGGCACGTCTCGACCATTTTTCCCTGCACCACGCTGCCGCCGCCGGATAATAGCAGCCACCCCTGGACTGCAATTTATCAAGTAGATTGGCGATCATTACCGTGTCGTCGGGCCGGGCGATCAATGCATGTCCACCTGCCAATTCTAACATCGCAGGATCGTCAGATATCAGGGTGGGGATGCCTTTTGCAAGTGCCTGGAAAAGTGGAATACCAAAACCTTCCATCCAGGATAGCTGTATCAATCCGTGGCAGCAGGACATATAGTTGGTGACAACGGTGTCATTCTGATAGCCCAGATAATAGGCGCCTGGGGTCCGGGTGACGCTATGGAGGAATTTTCTGTAATAGGAGGCTGATACATTTGGGCGGCCGATCAGGACCAGATCAATATCTTTGATTCCAGCTGCTTTGTACCCATCCAAAAGATTAATAAGGTTTTTCCTGGGTTCGATGGTTCCTACATACAAAAAATACGGTTTGTCACGGGACGAATGGTCAACTGAATGTTTTATATTGGAATGGATACCCATAGATTGACTCTCAATGGATTGGTTACCCAAGATATGATTATCTACAGAATGGCGACTTGCGGATTGAATTTCCTGTGAGTGATTATCTATGGAATGGTTACTATTTGAATGACTTTCAATAGAATGTTCATGAACGGAGTGCCTGTAGATGGAAGTAACATCAAGAGGAGGGAGCACGATAATTCGATTCGGGTCAATGCCAAGATGTTGAGTGATGGCGGCCCGGGAGGCCTGGCTAACCGTCAGAATGACATTGGCACGTGAAACGGTGTGCCTAATCCGGTTACGGTACCAGTTTCGCATTTTGAAGCTGTAAAAGCCGGGATGCGATAAAAAGGAGACGTCATGGATGGTAACCGCAGCCGGAGTGGGCCATCCGAAAGGCATGAAATAATTGGGAAAAAAGCAGATGTCGGATGAAATTGACCTGCGGTTTCCGGCCATTTCAAAATTCAGAGAAACATGGGGCGTGCGTGCGGGCAAATGAGTAAATCGGTCATTGACAGATTCGCCGACCGATGAAACAATCTCGCTTTCGCCTCCGCAGGCAATAATTGCTCCAATCCGGTCAGATCGGCAGAGCCCGTCGAGCAAGTGCTGGATATAGGTAGAAGTACCGGTCCTCTGATTACGAACCGCTGTAGTATCAACAAATGATTTCAACATGTGGACGGAGATTTCGCATGAAAAGGATCGGGCGTCTTACCATCCGCCGGACTGGCCTTCTAATTTACTTTACGTCTACTTGCAGTGTATATAAGTTTATACTCCTTTTTTTCAGATGGGGTTGCCTCTCTTGCAAATAAGTTACAATTCGTCTGGACAATTGCTTTTAAACGGAATGTATGCCCGGTTGCCGGAGCCATTATCGAAATTGGTTATTTTCAAGTCCGACAAACCGGGAAGGACCAGTAATAACGTGGTATCAAGGGTCCCGGAAATGATGTGAGAAGTTGACCATCTATTCAGATAAAGTCAATCAATATCGTAGAGATCCTCACCGATAGTCTGCAGTGTACGACTTTTGATCGCTTCATTCGCTTTGGCGGAGAAGACGGTTGCATCAAATCCCTGTTGATATCCCACGACAGCTGGAAACGGGCCAAAGTTGTAATTATCCAAAAATGCATCCAGAGCATAGTAAAGAGGGGACTCTACATTCGGGTCATCCGCATAGGGATCATCACCCTGAGCCTCGAGTTGTGTGGCATTAGCCACGAGTGCAATTCCGGTTTCTTGATGGAAACGGTCTCTGCGCGCATAGACTTCCCAGCCAAGCATGGGGGCATCCACCTCTTTGAACATCCAGGCTTGTTTGTCTCGCAGGAGTATGGTACTGTCACTTCCGTAAAACATATCATAACGTCCATCGAAAGAGGTCGTCAAGCTGCAAATAGTGGTGAGGTGGACTCCTCCCGGGAATTCTACATTCAGCTGTATGTTGTCAGGAACTTCGCGATTATCTCTCCAGTACTGCAGTTGGCCAAAGCCGTAGATGGCCGAGGGACGTTCATTCAGGTACCAGGAGGCAAGATCGATATGATGAAGTCCAATCTCACCGGCCAAACCCAGTGAAACATTATGGTCGAGCCGCCAGTTCAACTCCGTCTCCCTCTCACTGGCAGCGGATGCACGCCGCCAGCTTGTTTTGTTATGCCACTGCGAGCGGATGGACGTGATCCGGCCTGTAGCACCGCTGCGTATAAATGAAAATACATCGCGGTGTTGCGGGTTTATACGATACTGCTGCCCCACCTGGAAGATTTGTCCGCTTGCTTCACGTGCAGCCCTGGCAATCGCCTTGGCATCTTCGATTGTTGAGGCCATAGGCGCCTCGCAATACACATGTTTGCCTGCATCCAGTGCATCCAGTGCCACCTCACGATGTTTGTGGGTCGGGGTAGCAATGATTACGGTAGGAATGTCAGAATCATCCAGCATCTGCCGGTAATCGGCAAACGTTTTAACATCAGGATAGGAACGTTCCGCTCTGGTGCGCATGATGGAGAATGTGTCACACACACCTGCAATCCTTGCCTTTTCATTTCGTTCCAAAGTTGAAGCAATTTCCCGCCCCCGCTCTCCAAATCCGATAATTCCAATGTTGACCTGATCTGAAGAGCTGTTCAAAGAGCTGTACCGGACAGAGGTGGCTTTCTCCATTGCCTTGCCGTGTACCTTCTGACCGCTGACTATAGGTGCCAGAGTAGCAAGAGAAAACGTTTTTAAAAATTCCAAACGATTCATGCCACTCTTTTTTTCGATCTTGTTGTTCCATTTTTCAGACATAATAATCGAGATTAAAAACAGAGATTATGTATTAAATGATATGCATTAATGATAAGTATAGATTAAATTTGACAGCTAAATATTTGTGAGTTTTTCAATCGTTCCCTTTTAGAAGTTTCGAGTCATTCCAATTATTTCCGTCCCGATCATAATCGCTTTATTAAGGAAGTCGATCGACAATATCCTTATTGTTTAATATAATAAAAAAGCCCGTGATTCCCGGAATTCTGTCTATGACGGAACCGCTTTTGTTGGCCAGCACGAGCATTGCTGTTGAGCAGGCATCGGCCGTCATGGCACTTTTTCCCGTGCAGACAGTCAGCAATGCTCCTTCCGCCGGTTGCCCTTTACCGGGATCAATTACATGCCCCAGAATTTTTCCTTCCACTTCAAATGTTTTCCCCCAAACCGTAGATACCGACATCGCTTCATTCCGTAACCGAATGACTTTCAGCAGTTTTACTTCATCGCTTTCCACAGATTCCGGATGTCGCACGGCTACCTGCCAGCCATTTCCTTCCGGGGAATCGCCCCATGCCTTGACTGAACTGGTACCACCGTGAATTAGAGCGTGTTTCACCCCCATCTCCTGCAGTAAGCGGGCAGCCTCATCGAGTGCATAGCCTTTTCCAACGGCACCCGGATCTAGAAGTACACCGGATCTGACAAAACGGACTGTTCGTTTCTTTTCGTCCAGCAGTACATGACGCATCCCTGTATGTTCCAGAATCTGTCGAATTTGCCCATCATCAGGTTTGATCCCGGTTTTTCCTGTGAACCCCCAAGCTTTCATGAGTGGACCGACAGTCGGGTCAAAAGCGCCATCCGTTTTCCGGGACAATTCCGCTACTTTTTGAAGAAAAGTAAACACTTCTGCATTTACGGGAACCGCCTCATTGCAGGCCTTTGCATTCAACCGTGAGAGTGTACTTTGCTGCCGGTAAAAACTGAATGTATCTTCAATCCGCTGGATTTCGCGTATCACATCTTCGCCGGCAGCTCGGAGAAATGGCTCATTTTCGCCGAGGAGGAGAAACTCGAACCGAGTGGCCATTGAATGGCATGCAAGTCGGACTTCGACCAAGGTTCAGGATAACTCGAGGGTTCCATATGTGATCGGATCGATCACTGTACCGCTTCCGTTGGTGATCGTGCGGGTCTCGGAGTCGAAATACAACATATGCCCCAGACGCTCTGACATTTCAGCCAGGGAAAGTACGGTTTGGACACGGATTCCCAGATCGATATTTCCGTTTGGAACAATGCCATTCCGGACGGCATCAAAGAAGTTGACTATATGATCCGGAACACTAACTTCAGGCTGAATGTCTTCATGTACCTCCAGGTCGACCAGATCAGCGAATGGACGTTCGGGACGCAGCTCCAGGCGGTTTCCTGCAAAGTAGAGTGTGGCTTCATGACCGCGGAATACTTGTCCAAGCCCCTGTTCATTGACGGTGCTTCCGGTTATGATCATGGACAAACCGCTCGGGAATTCGGCCATCAACTGAGTATTGTCAGAAACATCCCGGTCCGGGGTGATCTTGCGTGTACCGATTGCAGCCACTCTGTGTGGAAATTCGGGGTTGCCGGTTGCGAGCATCAGGGGGTGAACTCTGTGGGCCAAAAGGTCCCCTAATATACCGGAGCAGTAAGGATAGTATTTGCGCCACCGGAAATATTGATCGGCACTGAAAGGTCGTGAAGAAACAGGCCCCAGCCAGTCCTCCCAGTTTAAAGCGTCACTGGTAAGATCGGGATCAATTTCATAGTTCCATTCTCCATTCGGATTATTCCTCATATAGGAGTCCTGAGCCAGCACCGGGGCACCAATTCTTCCGTTACGAACCATTTCAGCGGCCAGGTGCCACTTTCCTTCCGTACAATACTGGGAACCGATCTGAACCACCTTCCCGGTACGTTTAGCTGCATCGTAAACATCAAATGCTTCATCGAGATAGCGGGTCATTGGTTTTTCCAGGTAGACATGCTTCCCGGCGTCCATAGCATCTATGGCCTGTTTGGCATGCCAATGATCCACACTTCCGATAAAAATAATATCTATATCATTGCGATCCAGAAGTTTCCGGTAATCTGTGTAACCGTTTTCTGATCCGAGCTCCAGTTTTTCCAGGCCCCGGTCCACATACTTTGACCATACATCACATACGGCAGCACCAACAACGTTTTGATCAGGTTGTTCTAAAACTCCCCTCCTCAGGTGGGCATTAAACCCCTGGCCTCCCACGCCGATAAATCCGGCAACAAGCCGGTCATTTGCACCCAGGACCTTCCCTGTAGCCGGAGCTTTACCAATTACCGGTGAATTAAAAAGAGTTGGCGAGGCGGTAATCGCGGCAGCGGCTATGCTGCCCGTTTTCAGAAAATTTCTGCGCGAAAAAGTGGAATCCTTTTTCCGGTTTTGGTCATTGCTCATAATGTAACTATTTTTGGGTTTATTCGGAATTTTCTTGCTATGGATTTAACACTCAGCAGGCCGGTGGAGTGCAAAGTCTGCCGTTGTCAGGTAACAGCCAAAAGATCGCATTTCCCCTATTGTGATATGGAATCTGCAATATATAATCAAAATTATCTCTCGTATATCACATATAGTACAAAAAATGGTTATCATATAATAATATATCAAATAAGAGTTTAAAAGGAAAAGGTAACATCGAAAATATGTTGAAACTTTACCGGGGTTCACCCGGTGGTCTTGACAGGTTACAGCGTCGCTCGTGCGTTATTTCTTAAACTTTTATACATCACCATAATATTAAATCACCATTCAGCGGTAGTACACATGAAACGAATTCCGGGTATTCTGTCTTTCGCCATGCTGGCGTCTTTAATCAATGTATCCATATCAACAGCCCAAGAACAAAAAACCCTCACATTCAGCCCGGAAAGTAAGATTACGGTGGACGGAACCTCCAATCGTGACAATTGGACTGTCATCGCTCCAGAGTTTGAAGGGTCGGTGACAATCGTTCAAAATTCCGGTGACTCACCGGAATTTCTGGAAGCTCAACTTGCAGTAAAAACTCAGGATATGACCGGTGGACGAGGCAGCATAATGGACCGGCTGATGTTAAACGCACTAAAAGCAAACCAGCATCCCGATATTATTTTTACCCTTACGGACGTCGAATCCGTTCCGGATGATGAAAATCCACAGGTATTTCAAGTCAAATCGACCGGAGAGCTGACAATTGCCGGAGTGACACAGACCATTGAAGTAGAACTACAGGGTCAGCAACTGGAGGACGGATCATACCGGTTTCAGGGTTCACGCTCTCTGCTGATGAGGGACTATGACATTGAACCACCCACGGCAATGTTCGGTGCTCTTGTGACAGGCAATGAGGTTGTGATCAATTTAGAAATCCTAACGGATGATGGCTGATTCTCCCAACCTGATCACTCTTTTCCCAATTCTTTGGCTCGCCTTGCCGCTTCGTCGACCGCCTTGATCAACGTTACTCGCAATCCACCTTCTTCCAGCTTTAGCAAACCGTCGATGGTACATCCTGCAGGTGTTGTTACATGATCTTTCAGGATGGCTGGATGCTGGTTAGTTTCAGCAACCATCCGGGCTGCTCCGAGACAGGTTTGGGCGACCAGTGTTGTGGATACATCACGAGGAAGACCACATTTGACGCCACCCTCGGCCAGCGCCTCAATGACCATATAAATAAATGCCGGTCCGCTCGCACTCAACCCGGTTACCGCGTCAAAATGTTTCTCTTCCAGTACCATTGTCTTGCCTACTGAGCTGAAAAGTTCCTCGGCGCGCTGAATATGCTTGCCATTGGTAGCGTTTCCGGAAGCCAGAACAGTCATACCGGCTCCGATTTCGCAGGGGGTGTTGGGCATTGCCCTGATTACCGGCAATGGCAGTACAAATGATTTCTGAAGCTGCTTGAGGGTGACCCCGGCCATAATAGAGATCACCAGTTGATCGGGATTTACCGATTCGCGAATGCCGGCTATTACATCCGATGCGATCTGGGGTTTTATGCATAACAGGATGATGTCAGCTTCTTTAACCACCTCGGTATTATCGGTGGAGCCTTTGACCCCAAAGTTCTTCTCGAAGTAGGTAATGCGTGATTCGTGTTTGTCGGAGACGAAAAGCTGTTCCTTTTTGAGTGTGCCGGTCGAGAGAAATCGGGTGATCAGTGTTTCTCCCATTTTCCCACCACCAATAACAGAGATTTTTTTTTCTTTCAGCATATTGAAATTGAATGAGTATGAAATAATGTGGCTGACGATCGATATCCGGTATTAGCACTTCCAAATTTGATCAGATCGGTCACGAATGATGCATTGTGTATGTTCTAAAGCATCTGGTACCATGTACGTATCGCGAATTTGGTCAGTATGTGCGTATAATGCACCTGGTTTCATTTGCAAATTCTTTAAGCATCTTTCAAGGTCGCCAGGATCTTATCGCCCATTTGTGATGTCGACAGAACCTCACGTGCGTGGCGACTCATGTCCTTGCAGTTGAATCCGGCGTTCAGCACATTGTTGATCGATGCCTCGATGTCTGACGCCGCCTTTTCGTGATCCAGTGAATAACGGAACATTAGTGCAACAGATGCGAGCGTGGCCAGTGGATTGGCGATGTTCTGACCGGCAATATCGGGCGCCGATCCGTGCACTGGTTCGTACATCCCGGTACCCTCACCGAGACTCGCCGATGGCAGCATCCCGATCGATCCCGTCAACATAGCAGCTTCGTCGCTCAATATGTCACCGAACATGTTTTCGGTGAGAATTACATCAAATTGCGATGGATTACGGATGAGCTGCATCGCGCAATTGTCGACCAGCATGTGTTCCAAATCAATGTCCGGGTAATCTTCGGCGATGCGGATGACCGTCTTGCGCCAGAGCTGCGAACTGGCCAGGATATTGGCCTTGTCGACAGACGTAACCTTTTTGCGCCGGCAAAGCGCTGCTTCGAACGCCGCCCGGGTGATTCGCTCAATTTCCGACACCGAATACCGCATAGTGTCCACACCGACCTCTTCGCCATCGACTTCAGTGATCCCTTTCGGCTGGCCGAAATAGAGCCCGCCGGTCAATTCCCGCACTACCAGTAAATTCACACCGTCTACCACCTCGGGACGCAGGGGCGAAGCGTCTTTCAGCGAGGGAAATACGGTGACAGGGCGCAGATTGTTGTACAATCCCAGATCCTTTCGCAAGCGGAGTAGCGCTTTTTCCGGGCGTTTTTCAGACGGGTTGTTGTCCCACTTGGGTCCGCCAACCGCACCGAGGAGCACCGCATCGGCCTGCATACAAGCTGCGATCACCTCATCTTTTATCGGGATATCATGTGCGTCAAGGCTGGCTCCGCCTGCAAGGTGGGATTCGGTTTGAATGTCCAAATCGTACCGCTTCGAAATGTAGGAAATAATTTTTTCCGCTTCTTTGACCACTTCAACGCCGATTCCGTCGCCGGGAAGCAGTACAACTTTCTTACTCATAATTACAATGCGCAATAAAAAATGAGAGCACACCGTGGGTTAGGCGGCGTGCCATTATGATTAAAACTTGTTGATGCCAGGAATTTGCAATTTGAGAAGATACGGATATTACCGCTTCCGAATAAATTTTCTCGTAGCGATCAGATCATCCCATGCCGGTCAGATCATCTCGTGCCGGTCAGATAATCTCGTGCCGGTCAGATCATCCCATGCTTGGCGGCATATTTAAAAATCCCGCCGGCATCGACGATATCGATAACATCGCCCAATTTTTTCAGTGGAAAGATTTTGCCGGTAGTAATGTTTTTGATCGTGTTCAGTTCTCCATCAATCTCAACTTCGTCACCGGTAGAAATCTGATCGACCAGATCGTCATGGCTTTCATAAGGGACGATGAAACCGCCGTCAACGGAGTTTCGAAAGAATATACGTGCATATCCTGTCGCGACAACCGCCCTGACACCTGCGACTTGCAGAGCGAATGGAGCGTGTTCACGGGAAGAGCCACATCCGAAATTTTTTCCGCCGATGATGACTTTGTACTCGGATTCGAATTTGTCTGGATCGGTGAATGGAATGCCGCCTTGCGGAAGGCCGGATTGTGCATCAGGAACGCCGCAAAGTGCATAACGGCCATAGAATCGCCTTTCTTCGGGGTCGTCCAAGCTATAAACCAGATGTTCTGCCGGTATGATTTGGTCGGTGTCGATGTTATTGCCAACGACAAACGCCTTGCCATTAATTATTTTACTCATTGAAATTATCGTTGATTTTAATTCTAATCTGTGATGTGTGAAACAGGGATCAAACGGGTCGGGTGTTAGTAATCAGGTCTGTCAATAACCCGACTATGGACAGGTGACCGTCACGGATAAATGACTGGTTACAGTCAGTCTCCCGGATATCAGACCGCCGCTTCCACAGGGAGATATTCCCGCGGATCGGTGATTTTTCCGGTGATGGCTGATGCCGCTACAGTGTAGGGTGAGGCCAGGTAGACCTGTGCCTTTTTCGAGCCCATCCGTCCAGGGAAATTCCGGTTTGTGGTAGAGATACAAACCTCTTCACCCTGCATACGACCAAACGTATCGGAAGGCCCGCCCAGACAAGCTGCACAGGAGGCTTCGCCCATGTGTGCGCCGGCGTTTTCGACAATATTCCGC
>SLQC01000241.1 GCA_007131625.1 Balneolales bacterium
CAAACCATTCTGCAAGGTCCCGGCCATGGAACCCATTTGTTTGATCTGGACGGACGCGATCATATTCATTTCGAAGACCTCACCCTGCGGAACGGACACCACGCCATCAACGCTGGATCGAAAGGAGATCCCGGAACCTCTTGGCTGGTAGTCCGCAATTGCGTCATCGAGGATGTGGTCATGGGCATCAACACCTTTACCGAGAACTCGGTGGGTTGGTATATTGCCGACAATGTCATCACCGGGTTCGACGAGGAATGGTATCCGCGGCCAAGCCCCGGTTACATGGATGGATCCCACACCGGGGTTAATCTCTATGGTCGTGGGCACGTGGTTGCCTACAACCGCATCAGCCGGTTCAGCGACGCATTGGCCATAGCGAACTACCGGCCACCGTCGGACGATATGGAAAAGCAGGCGGTGGCGATCGATTTTTACAACAACGAAATGAGTTTTGCTACCGATGATATCATCGAAGCCGACTACGGCTGTCATAATATCCGAATTTATAACAACCTGGGCTACAACTCCCATACAGGTCTTTCCACCCAGCCACTCTATGGGGGGCCGGTGTATTTGATTCGCAATGTGCTATTCGGTATCACCGGATTGGTCTTTAAATTCAACAATCATCCGGCCGGCATCCTGGCTTATCACAATACAGGAATTTCAACAAGGGTTGGTTTCCGTTCGCCAAATTGGAGCAACGGTCATTTACGTAACAACCTGATCCTTGGGGTTGGTGGTGAAGCCATGCGAACCGGTACCTGGACTCCGGAGCGTTCCAGTATGGACTACAACGGCTGGTATGGAGTGCTGACCGATGGTGCGCTTTTCCGGTGGCAGGAAGGGGAGGAGAGCTATCGTGATTACACCACTCTGGCCGATTTCCGGGCTGCTACAGGCCACGAGCAAAACGGAATGATGATCGATCTGGGGATTTTTGAAAACGCGCCACAGCCGGTAGCCGGCTTTACCTACGAAATTGACGCCTATGACCTCCGCCTGCGTGCCGGTGCCCCGGTTTTGAACAAGGGTGAACGGTTGCCGAACATCAACGACCGCTACACCGGCCATCGTCCCGACCTGGGTGCCTACGAATACGGAATCAATCCGCCCCATTACGGGCCCAGGCCGTGATCGATGATGAGAAGCAGGCACAGCTATATCGGATTATCCTGAAAAATTATCAGGGTGTTGCAATGCGGAAAACAGGAGAGATAGAATTATTACATAACGACAAGGATTTTAATCGAATAGCCATGCATTTACTCCAAAGCATAAAAGGAGTTGGAGATGTACTCTCACTGACGATGCTATACGAGATTGGAAATATCAACCGTTTTGCAACCCGCCAGTAATTTTGCTCCTATGCCCGGTTGGTCAAAGGATAAAAACAATCCGCTGGCAAGAATTATGGAACCAGTGGAGGCCATATTTATGTTATATGCTTCTATGTGGCTTGCAGAGATGTTATGCGTTGGAAAGATGTAAGTAAATCCTGGCCGATAGTTCTATTGATCATTTTACAATACCTTATACTTTCGATGGCCTTTTGAAATTGACTACCTGATTAGCATCAAAACGCTACTGCTAATTCCGGGAGATGACAGCCCCATGCCCCCATCTCCGGATAGTCATCAATAATTTCTCCGTCCTTACTCACGACCAGATAATACTGGTGAGGCCCATGTATAGTTACAAATATGGCATGTCGATCTCTTTCAAACTCTTTTATAAACCATTCATCCTCATTGCTGCCTTCGCTGTGCATATTCACCCCCCATCCTCCATCGCCAAAATATACGCTTCCATTGTCGGCTATTTCAAGATTTCTGATTGGTGGGGTACGTTTGTAACGGTGATCATGGTTTTCAAATACCACACGAACGCCATTTTCCTCAAGCAAAGGATCCCAGTATTCTCGAATACGCACTGAAGTTAACCCATTTTTTATGTGAATCCCATGTCCAATTGTGAGGGATTCACCTCATTCGGTTTTACATGATCAATTTTCTCAGGAGAGCGCCTAAACAGGGCACTTATACCATCTCCGAGGGCATAATACTTGAAATCCGGAATGCCAAATACGCGTTTGGCCTGTTTTAACAAATGACCATTCATGATGCTCAGTTTCTGGTTGGTATCCTGGAACCACGGCCAAAAAATATAATATGGCCAGCAGCAAATCCTCTACGGGTCGGTTTCTGTAACCAATCTGAGAAACTGCCTGCCAGTCCCGGCTGATTATTGCGATTCAGAGCTTATAAATCAAGAAACTCCAGGTTGCCGGAAAATGAATAAATTTTTGCATTTTCAATTTCAAATCTAAAAGCTACTTTTTTTCCATTAAGAGCCGACAGATCATTACCATTCCATGTAATCGATTCATCCGTTGCATTACGGATTATAGCCTGGCTCTCTTCAAGGGTATATCCTGTTATCTCTTCTCCAAATTCGTCCAGTACTGCCACGCGCAGAGAACCAGCGTCCTTTATATCGGCATTGACTTTAAAATCACCACCATTTACAGTAAATAACGATGTTTGAACACTACCGGAAGCAGAATTATCGGTTTCATACCCGGCAAAACCATCCAGTCTCAATCGCGCCAAGTTCAATGATGTTTCTCTCCAGTTAACGTGGTAGTAATTACTTCCGCCGTAATACAGGAGCATTTCATCCTCCTTTACTATGGGAACGGAGGCAAAGATGCAACCCGCATCATAATCGCTGTCAGGGTAATGTTCCCGATTACCGCCTCGCGGAATCAAGGCTTCACCCGGTGATATGAATTGCCAGTTCTTGGTGTCGGGACTCCAAGCCAATTCCGTATCGACAAGATCATGTGGGCTTTGCCCGTGAATTATAGAATGAAGGCCCAAATACACGTTTCCGTAGTAAAATACAGGCATGGAGTATACCTGAGCCGATGGGTTTTCTCCTCGAAGCACCTCCACAGGTTCACTCCAGTTTACAAAATTCGTACTTTTGGTTCGTAATACAGTCCTTACCCTGTTTTCCCAGGCACGTGTTATCCCAACATATTTATTTAAATCCGGCGCCCAAATTGCATTATTATGAGCATCACCCGCGGCATTGTAATCTGGCCATGGTACGGGTTCACTCCATTCCATACCATCCTCGGAAAATGCACTGGCCATTTGTCTTTCCGTATCGATCCTGCCAAACATTTTGAATCGACGGGCAGGATCGTCATCCTGTTTGTCCTTTAATACTCCGCCTTCAAAATTGAGCATCACGATGTTATTATCCCGGCGCCCTTGAAATTCAACTAATCCCAATTCAGGTTTGGTCCAGTTAATTCCATCCTCGGAAAAGGCATAAAGAATACCTCTTTTCCTTCCTTCAGCAGCTGCCGAATACCGATTGAACGGTCGCTTTTCTATCGGTGTAGCTTCCGAGGCAGCGTCACGTACAAACGATTTATACCAGATTTTAAACAGTTCGTCCTCTTTGTCATATATTACATTGGGGTACATGTTGTCAAAGCGAGCTTCCCAGGGTTTGGGTGGATCGGCCCAGAAATCTTCTTCAAAAAGCGGATTATTTGGATCTTTTGTAACCTCTCCAAGTTGTAAGCGCACATTTTCAGTTTGATCAATCACTCTGGAGTCAAGCAAGAGAAATCGGTTTTCAATTTGTGTTTTTTTATCAGTTTCTGAGCATACTGTAGTAAACAAGAAACATCCTAAAAACGAGGTTAAAGAAACCATTTTACCTATTCGCATAAATACACTTCCACCATTCAGTGACTTATTGTTGTTAATGATCAAAGCTTTATGTTGGAAATCTATCACCGCTTTGCGTGAAGTCCACATGGGTGTAATCGATGACATGATGGGCGCCCAGCGATCGCACCAGCTCCACGTTGGCAGTGCTGCACACCCCGGTCACGTCCGCCCCGAAATGCCTGGCCAGTTGCTCCGCAGCGGTGCCGACCGCTCCGGAAGCGCCGTTGACCAGCACCTTGTCCCCCGCCTTCAGTCTCACACTTCTCATGAAAGCCAGCGCCGTGGTGCCGCCGAACGACAGGGCGGCGGCTTCATCGAACGCCAAATTGGGCGGTCCATACCTTTCATAAACAATTGCTTTCACACGTTCTCACCTCCGACTTTGGTGCCGGTTCCCTCGCGTTGTCCAACGCCCTGGCGCTAACCTGCGGCGCGCGAAGCGCGGTGTCAGATTCAGCGATGACAGACAGTTGTTGCCACATTGGTCTCCAAGCGCGAAAGAGTCCGTGCCGCCTATTGTTTATATTGATCTGCACAATACGCGGAAAGTGAATGAAAAGCAAAGATAACATACAAATAGTACATCAATCTTTATTATGATAGTTTTATGAAAAAATCAACTTATCTCTACGGAAGCTCATTATGAATGAGTTTTATACGGATCGGCATAATACTCATCATTATTTTTGTAACCTGTCTATCGGGCTGCGAACTCCTGACGGTCCCCGGTTTAGCACATGTGTGTAAATCATTGAAGTTCCTACGTCTTTGTGACCCATTAGTTCCTGGACCGTTCTTATATCGTACCCA
>SLQC01000208.1 GCA_007131625.1 Balneolales bacterium
AGGCCGCTGGTCCTGCAGACGAGCCTTAAATGGCCGTCCGGCGTCAGCTTCCGAATAGCTGTACGAATAATTCGCGTAGGTCCCGAAATTTCCCAAGAAACCCGGTAGAAAATCCAGGTTCTGCTGCCATGCCAGCTCCACTCCATATACCATGGCTTCATCCCCGTTAAAGAATGTGGAGCGCCTCCAGCCCGCGTACAATCCATCTCCATCTATACCTTCCGGATGAACAACTTCTGTATAACTGTATACAAAATCTCTCATCTGCTTGTAGTACAGACCGACCGTAAACTGGCCCACACTCACAAAATAATGTTCGAATAGCACATCCAGGTTATTCGAAAGCATGGGTTGCAGTTCAGGGTTGCCATGTTGAAGGGTTTCACTGGCAAAGTTCCTCAAAAAATAGGGCGATAATTGATTCAGAGTGGGCCGGCCGATAGATCGGGAATAGGCCAGACGTATGTTGGTCAATCGGCCCAGCGCGTACACCACCTGTGCATTCGGGAAAAAATTGGTATAGCTGTTCCGGGCTGATGCGTCGACTGCTCCGTAGAACTCGCCTTCCGAACCGATCGTACCTTCCCTTCCATCGTATTTGACTTCGGTATGCTCCACACGCATCCCGCCAAGGAGTGTAAACCGGCCAAGTGCCAGCCGTGCCATTCCATAAGACCCGAAGGTGTGTTCATGAGCGTCGTAATAAGAAGTTTCCGCTTCAATAGCCCAGCTTTCCCTGTTCATCTGGAAATGGGGTCGAAGCGTATGATACCAATCCCGAATTGCGTGCAGATCCACAATAAAAGGAAGGTGGTAGACCTGATGAGGACGGTCAAACACCCGGTAGTCTGCTTTCATATGCTTGTCGAATTCCCTTAATGATATATCCCGTTCATAATTCGTATTGTATCTTTCTCTGAACCCGTCCTTGAAAGTCATCAGTGCGCTGGAACCGAACTTTAACGAACCCTGGCGATACGGGACATCGAAATCAAGTGTGGCGGTGAATTCGTTATCTTTGTTAAAACTCCAGCGTTGATCCACTCCCTGGAAGTCAAACTGACGCTGATATGGATAATGTGTTCTGGCTCCATAAGGAGTGATCTCGATCTCCGGCTGGTGCTGCCCCTTGTCAAAGGAAACCAGGAAGCCGTGCCTGTTTCCTCCCCGGAACTGCATGTCATACCGATCCTGAATTTGTCTGCCGTGACCCCATCCCAACTTGTACTCCATGTCAAAAGCATCAAACAAATGCCGGGCACCAACCTGCATAGTATATTGATATATTTCTGCGTCCCTGAGCTGCGTGTTGTATCTCAGATCACCGCCACGACCAGATGCAAAGGGTCCCACATCCCGGGTTTCAAAAGGATTAATGTATCTGTCAACGGCCGGCTCCCAACTCATACCATGCTGCTCGCGATGACTTTCCTGGTAGTTGAAATTCGTTTGCACGTGGTAGGTCGTACGTTGTGTCGGTTGCAGGGTGAATTGCATACCGACTCCGACCCGGTCTCTTGGATCAAATTCCATCTCGCTTCGCAGATTGCTTAATACTTCACTCTGGCCTTCGATCTCTTCAAAATTACGGAGTGCCCAGTTTGTTCTTACCATTTCACTGGATGGAGTATCGCGCTGATAGCTCAAGTTGATTCCATAGGCGAAATAGTCCGTGGGCGACTCCCCGTAACTCAGCGAAGCGCGGGTTGTGGGTCCGGCATGCCCGATGAATCGTGAGTTGTATCCACCTCCCAATCTGGCGTTCAACGAACGCTCCCCGCCAACCGGGCGGCGCGTGCTGATATTGATCACTCCACTCAACGCGTCGGCATCCATATCCGGGGTAATGACCTTGATAACCTCCAGTTGCTGGACCATATCCGCTGATATGGTGCTCAGGTCCACCGTGCGGTCGGCCCCTCCGGTCGAACCCATTCGCTGCCCGTCCATGGTAATATTGCTCGCTCCGGCGCCTATACCACGGATATTTGCTCCCCCATGACCCATGCCCACTATTCGCTGCAGTGACCCTGCAACCGACACATCGGCGAACCGATCCATCTGCTCCGAATCTACCACTGTTCGGATATTCACCGACTGGCGCTGCAGAGTCAGGGCTCTTGCCTGTCCGCGCTGCCGCGCCGTCACATAGACCTCATCCCCTTCAATAAAATCATCCACCAGTGTAACATTTACCGACACGCGCTCATCTTCCATCACTCGCACCGGCACCTCAAGGGTCATATAGCCCAAGAACCGCACCTCCAATACCTGATCCCCCACCGGTACCCTTCGGAGTGTAAAGCGGCCGTCCACATCCGTAGCGGTTCCAATGTTTGTTTCTCTGACAATTACATTAGCACCCGGTAACGCCTCTCCGGTTGATGCTTCCCGGACTTCGCCAAAGATGGCGCCATAAATGTTGTCGGGTTGCTCATTCTCTATCTTGATTACATTTTCTTCCGTTAAATCTGAAACCGATCCATTTACAACAACGAGATGTCCTCTCCCTGAAGGGGATGTCAGTGTAAGTTTTAATCCTGAATTACCCAATGCCGCGTAAAGCGCACCAAGTATAGTAGCGCGCTCATATTGAATGGAAACCGGTTTTTCCCATTCTTCCTGAGCAACATCTTTGCTAAACGCTATTCGAAGATCTGCCAAATCTGCAATTTTTTGCAGTGACTCATCCAGTGGGAAATTAGTAAGATTAACAGCTATGATTTTATCCAGGACAGCGCGATTTTTTTCATTTACTTCAGATGGCGCAAAATGCAATAATTGACTATTCGTGGGAACGGGTTCTGCGTAACTGCCGGTTGAGACCAATCTTAACTCGGCTTCCTGGCCAAATACAGACGCACTGAACAGAATAAAAAATCCAAAATTCAGGAACATTACATACTTTAAGATCCTGCCCGAAATGTTCCGAGATCGTTTTTGTAGTATTAGTTTCATAACGTCATTCAAATTTATCATGAACGATTAAGACACATTGTCTAATTAAAAAGTCTTACAATAAAACTGACGAATTTGACAACTGATACAACAGAAGCACATCCCAATTCCTGAATTAAACTACTCGCCCAATTCAGGATCCAATTTTGAAAAAAGTATTTTTCGTCCGCTCATTTCATATTCAAGACCCAGAACAAGCTGAATTACCTGAAGTACCTCATGAATAGATTCCCCTTCAAAACTTGCTGATATTCTTAATTTTGACAGCTCCGAATCCAGAAACTCTATTTCAACTCCATAGGAACGCTCCAATTGTTTCGCCATCACTTCCAATGGAGTATCAGAAAATGAAAAACGGTAATCCAACCACCCGATATGCTGCTTCAGATCAATGCTTCGATTAACAATCGGCTCATTTTGTCCGTTACGAGGCAATTTCGCCATATCTCCTTTTTCCAGATTAACAGCATATTCATCTGGAGCTCCGGCATATTTTACAACTACCAACCCTTGCGCGACAGCAATCTTTATATCTTCTTCGTTGTAGGACCGAACATTAAATTCCGTACCCAAAATCTGAATCACTGCTCCATCCGCATAAACATAGAATGGTCTGGAATCATGGGCAATGTCAAAATAGGCCTCCCCCTCTACATGGGCTATCCGCGAATCTTCTCCAAACTCCCTGGCATATGTAATCCGGCTTCCTGAATTAAGGGTAATACGAGAACCATCCTGTAAATGAATATTGGATCGTTGTCCGTTTTCCGTGACTACTTCACGCATTGTACTTTGCTCTTCTTCGGTACTTTCACCCATATATAACACCATAAAAAGGGTAGTCAATCCGATAACCATAAATACCGCAGCCACTTGAATGAGCCATTTTATTCGTGGTTCTTTCTGTTTCGCCAATTTTCTTGCCTTTGACGGTTTCTTTTCGGAAGCATCTGTCAAATGGCTTTCGGCGTAATCGATTTCTTTACTCAATTGATTCCAGGCCGCTTCAACATCATAGGGATTTGGTGCAACACTCTTCAAATCCCATATTTTCTTTAGTTTTTCTATGAATATCACAAACATCGGGTCTTTATTAATCCTGGATTCTATTTTCTTAATTTCCTGTTCGGAGCTTTCTCCGGATAAATAGCGTGCCATGCGTTCATATTCATTCTTCTCTATATTCATGTGACTATCTGAGCTAGATCGTGTGAATCTTTTTATTTAATAAATACCAACAAGTAATTTGTTAAAGAAACAACGAGTAGTTATTTATTTTAAATAATTATCAAAAAGTAATATGGGAGTTTCTTCTTTTGAGTGGTTCTGTTTTGAGATGATCCGGAGGACTTCCCATATTGCGATACTACAAGTGTTACATCTTCGTATTTCACGCACTTCTATTCCTATTACGTTCTCATTTCAATACCCCCTTACACAATTATGATTTTTTTTAAAATGAACAGTTTTTTAAATCCCGATAACACTAGTGTCCGGTTAAAGCAATTTCTTGTTCTTGTAAACTATTGGTGTACAATGGAATACATACTGTTGAAAAATTTATCGATTTGAACTCGTAGCTTGTCCGAGCCAACAGAGTCCAAA
>SLQC01000221.1 GCA_007131625.1 Balneolales bacterium
ACAGAAATCCGGAACATGACCCGGTAATCCGCCGTGCTTATCACATGAAAAGCGGTATGGATAAAGAAGAGCGTGTCCGATTATTTACAAATACTGTACGTGAATACAGGGCCGATGTAACTCATGTTACAGAAAGCGAATTACCAAAAGCCATTATTGAAATCTGTACTGCGGAAAAAGTAAAAAAACTTGCTGTCCCTTCCGGTATCGATGAAAAGTGGTTGCCTGAAAAAGAATCCGGGATATTGTTGCTTCGGGATGAACCCTTACATCTGACAAATAATGAACTTGATGAGAGTGATGCAGTACTTACCGGTTGCTTCTGTGCTGTAGCTCAGACCGGGACTATTGTTTTGAATGGAGGTTCAGGACAAGGTCGCAGAAAGCTGACATTGCTTCCTGATTTTCATATTTGTGTAGTACTAGCCGAGCAAATTGCAGGTATTGTGCCCGAGGTATTTTCGGAATTGGATACCATGATGAAGGAATCCAGTCCTCCGGTCACATTTATTTCGGGCCCTTCCGCAACATCGGATATCGAACTGGATCGGGTAGAGGGAGTCCATGGGCCAAGGCGCCTTCATGTTTTGGTTGTAAGCATGTAAACCAACTTGCGCGTTGGATGAGCGTATTCTTTCTATTTTGTTTTACTCAACCACTTCCTGCAAAACCACATAGGATTTGTTTGACGGTGTCGTAAGTCTGACTTTGCCCCGGTCTCCCCATTCGTTGAAACTGCCTTCCCAGTGAACTTCTATAACTTCCTCTTTCGACCGGCTCCTTTCATCAATATCCAACAATTTAAATGTCATTTAATCCACATACATCCAGGGATCCAGGTCTGATGGATTGAATTTGGCTGAAACCAAAAATATAAAAGACAAAAAAAGCAGACTGAGATTGTTTTTTTGCATCACGGCTTTTCTTCCTTTTTGATAAAGTGAGGGATGACCGGGTGGTTGAATTCCAATGCGCTTTTTCTCACATATTCGTTGAAACTTTCAATAGTATTGTAGACAGCGCCTTCAGCCCATCCGGCAAGAATCATGAACTCATAGCTGTTGTTGGAGTCCGGAGTAATTCGATATGTATGGTTTCCGAGATGTTCACTTACAAATTGATATTCAGGTTCATATTTATCTTTGACCACAAGTCCCTGTCCGACGAATGGAACAATGACCTCTTCGCGGTCCTCTTCATCTCCTTCAAATGTTGGGTCTCTGATTACTTCCGGCCCGGATGTAATCAGCATACCTCCCTCCTGGACAAAATCATCCTCACCTGGTTTTTGTCTGACACCTGCTCCCATTAAAACACCTTTTTGTTTGGGTAGGAATTGGGTAAAAACCACTTTCGAAGTACTGTAACTTTGTCCGGTATATGCGGTGTAGTATTGCTCGTATTCATAATTACCGTTTCCGGTATCCCAATTCATAGCTTTTATACGGATCATGGATCGCACCGGACCGTTAACAACCACATCATAGGCATAGCGTGTATCCGAAATTTGGCCTGCGTTAAAAGATGCGTTCATAGCTAATGCTTCCTGAGCGGGAGTGAAGCGGGGTCGGCTGACTTTCCCAGGTTGATCTTCAAACTCAAACAAACCAATACCGCCTCCACCAAAGCTGGTGGAAACGGACATAATATCCGTACCAAAATCTTCATCTATAAAGGCAACCCCATAGCCGTCAAGATTGTCCATATAGAGCCGTTGTGACATTAACAACGGTTTACGTTTGCCAAAAACATCGACCGTATTGGCAAACCAGAGCTTCCATCCTATGTCTTCACTTTCCCAAAATGGAACCACATGCCGGCAATAACTGCCAATATTGGCATGTGTCCTATGAGGATTCCATCCCCGGCCATTATAACCGATATATATATGAATCGTTCTTTTTTCTTTTGCTTTCAGATCCATCTGGAAGAAAAGTTCGTCCCAGACACCATCCTTGTTCAGGTCATCCATCTGGTGATGAATCATACGGCCATGAGTCTCCTCCCGGATGTGATGTCCCCCTTGTATTGCGAGTGTATCTGAAGTGGGAGCCGGTCTGGGAGTGAGTAACGGGTCCACGACAGTAACCCACATCTCGTGAACATCCGGTAACGGAAAATTTTCCCGCTTGATAGTTACAGGGGTATTTTCTCTGTCTATATCCAGACTGTTTTCGATCACAAATTCCACACGATACTGTGGTTCGAAGTCACCTTGTGTGTACCATTCAAAAGGCTGTGAAAATAGTGCTGTTGAAAAGATAAACAGTCCGAAAAAGGTCAGTATGATATATTTTTTCATAAGCTTTTTATTTTTTATTTCTAAGGTCACAGGGAGCATCTGTAAATTGTATTTACGCACGTGTGCACTGAAATCACAGCATGGATGTTCCTGCTTATTTACCTTGCATATACTTTTTTAACATGCAGATTCTGGATTTCAATATAGTGCAAAATCGTATTCAGCGATACATATTATAATTACGGACCTCACTTGATCAGCGTCATACTTCGAGTTTGAACATAGCGTCTGTGTTCTGATCCACCTGCTTCCGGTACCGCTTCCAGCCGGTATTGGTAGACACCCGAGGCCAGAGAAGCAGAATTGAACACAATATGGTGATGTCCGGCCTGCTGTTCCCCGTTGACCAGAACCCTCACTTCCCGGCCAATAATATCATATACCCGCAAATTCACATAGGCATGGACAGGCAAACTGTACCGTATCGTCGTCGAGGGATTGAAGGGATTCGGGTAGTTATGCCTCAGAGCAAACACTTGCGGAACCCCTTCTTCTAATTCCGCTGAGGTAGACTTCCCCGTAAAAAACAGAACTTCATCGGACCATGGGCCCACTCCAAACAGGTTCTTCCCCCGCACTCTCCATCGATGAGTTTGCTCAGCACTCAGCTCAAATGGTAGTAAAAGCTCGTGATGGGTAACCGTTGTATCTACTACAATATTTACAATGTTGCCCTCACCGATCTGAACCTGGTATTCCGATGCATGTGGAATAGCCTTCCAGATAAACTCGGCTTGCACCGGAACAGTCATCATTGGAAACGGCCTAACCAATACTACTTGAGCCAGCGAGATGAAACTTGCGAACGTTGGTCGCAGCGTGACCGTGTCGAAATCCCGTTCGCCCATTCGCAGATGAACGCGTAACTCAAGTGCAGGCTCAATCTCTCCTTCAATCAAAGTCAGTCCATTCGGAGCAATTGTTTCCAGTTCGGCACTGTCACCGGTGATCTCTATAACCTGCTCATCCGTGCGCCAGCCCGAGGGGTCGGTCTGTTCGTGGACCACCAGCTTGCTACCGATCGGGAACCGGCTTACATTCCGGGTTGGTGCTCCAGCGATGTAACCGGTGTGCAATCGTATCCCCACGCTTTCGCCTGCAACCGGAGGAATGGCAGTGAATTCACCGGCCCGATCCCGGCGTTCATAGGCAATATCTTCTGTCATACTCTGTCCCGTAAAGATATGAGCCAGTTTCCGTGCAAGATCAATATCTATGGCCTGCTCCATGATCTCTGCCTGATACGCTCCATCCTCACCCTTGATGAGCTCCAGGCGATCTATCACGGTTCCATCATCTCTGAGTGCTTCCATCTCAAGACGGTTACCATCTATGCTGATATGAGCGAACATGAGTTCTTTTTGTGCAATCCCCCCTTTCACGACCGGGCTGGGTCGCACTTCACGGAAACTCCCCCCGGAATTAATCGTCACATAATGCACCGGTTTCACACCTTCCGAACCCATCGGTAACATGCGCTCGTAGATGTTATTTCCCCCAAAAATTACCAAATCCACACCGTGCTCTTCAAACAGCCGGGCAAAGGCTTCATATTGACCCTGAAATACATTCCCACTACCACCTGCACTGGGTACCGGAAAGTGGTAACTTACAACCTTCCACTCGGCCTGGCTAGCGGCCAGTTGCTGTTCTGCCCATTCAAGTTGTGAGAACAGATCACGACTGTAATCGAACACAAAATACTCCAGATTGCCATAGGTAAAGCTGTACCAGGTCGCGGTGTTGTCTTCCAATGACGTATTCGCGGTTTCGGGATCACTGAAGCCAAACAAACTTCGAAAATTCCGGGCAGGTTGGGCATCTGTCATTCCGGCCACCGGCCATAAAACACTGTTTTCCAAAAAAGGCTGTGCCACCCGGGAATAATGCACCCACTTATCCCACTCATCACCTGATCCGCCAATCATTCCACCGGCATGTACGACAAAGTCCGGCATTTTTTCTGCCATGGCATCAGCCATTGAACCGTACATACCACCGGTATCATGCCCGTCAGCGATCACCGTAAATTGAACGGGGGTCGCCTGACCCGACTCCGGGGCAGTCCGGAACACACCGCTCATAGTGGTTTCTCCATCTCCGCATTGCACTTCATAGCGATACGAGGTATAGGCTTCGAGCCCCTCAATACTCACCCGTTGCTGCAAATGATCCAGATTACCTGATACCCGGGATTGAAAGCCGGGTGTGAAAAGTGTTGCCGCTACATGTTGCTCCTGACCACCAGAAA
>SLQC01000382.1 GCA_007131625.1 Balneolales bacterium
TTGGATGGTTGATGGTGCAAGCCGGTACAGTCGGCCCGATCAATATTGGTCATTGGACCTGGCAAATGGCTATAGTCTATATCCCCGTTGCCATTTACGGGTTTATTTTGTTGCCTGAGAAATTTCCTCAAACGGAAACGGCACAGGCTGGTATTCCTATGAAAGAGCTCTTCAAATATACGTTTACCAATCCATGGGTTGTAGGGCTGATTCTTTTAATGATGTTTACTCTTTCATTTGAATTGGGCCCCATGCGCTGGATTCCAGAAGTACTTCAGGCAGCCGGATTGCATGGAATCCTGGTACTTGTATGGATTAGTGGCTTGATGATGGTTCTTCGGCTGTTTTCAGGAGCTTTTGTTCACTCTCTTTCACCTACGGGTATGTTGCTTGGAGCTTCGTTTCTGACCGGGATCGGATTATTTATGTTTGCATTTATCGAAACCGGACTGTTTCCATTGATGATCGCTGCTACCATTTTTGCAGTTGGTGTTGCATTCTTCATGCCAACTATGGTTGGGCTTTTGAGCGAAAGGCATCCTAAAGCCGGATCACTCGGTATTGTATTGATGATCGGCCTCGGACTGGCTGCCGCAGGAACCTCAAACGGGGTAATGGGCGAAATTGCCGACCGGTATCTACCGGATGCTCTCGATGTACAGGAAACCGTATCGGTACTGGAACAGGCAGAAGATCGATTCCCCTCACACATTCAGGCGGCCGAAGCTGTTACCGATGACCCCGACGCCCTGGCTGATCTTGGATACCGTGCCGTAGACGTTCAGAATGCCCTGAATTATACCGAGGAAGCCCTTGCATATTATCGTACCAATAACCAACTGGACGGTAACTCAACCGGTAACGCACTCCGGGCTATACTGGATTCAGATTTAGGCCAGCAGGAAGGAGAACTTCTGGACTCAGCATTTGCGATCCTCAGACCGGCTGATAATTACGGTGGGCGTATGTCATTCCTTTGGGTTGCCCCAATTACGTTTATCGTTGGTATTATCTTCCTGATCATGTTTATCAATGACAAACGAAAAGGTGGATACAAGATCGAACGTCTTGATGGCAATGAAGCTCACTAATTAACCGCCTTTGATTTCGTTTTTCACAATAAGGAGCACCTGTATTAACCAGGTGCTCTCAAAGGAAATGATATATTTCTGCTTCGAAATTACCTGCACTCTTATTGATTGTTTTCTTTTGACGAACTGAAAATGGGATCTATGGTATGAACCCCAATTTTCGATAACGCCCCGGTCAGTTTGTCCAGCATCTGCCGGTTTTTATAAATACCCACAATTGCGCCACCGGAGCCGGCAAATTTTGCACTGGCACCACATGAACGTGCAGTCTCTATCATTTCAACCTGCCAGTCCGGAAGCCTCGATATTCTTTGACGCAAATTAAAATTTTCATCGATCAATCCGGATACCCGTTCATAGTCACCTTCAAGAAGCGCTTCACGGCCTTCGTTTGCTATCTCGGCAAATCGTTTCATAGCTTTAACCACATCTTTCTCTCCCCTTGAAAACCGTCCCCTGATATCGTTATGATAAACTTCGGTTGGCTCACTCATACCATGGTGATAAGCTACATACACATTTTTCAAAAGCTTGGAGTTGAGCCGTTCATAGCTGTAACATTTATATCCGTCAACCAACCGTTCTGCTGATGGATCGAAATCCATATAAATTAACCCTTCATAGACTTGAATAACCCGGTCTTGAAGTCCGGCCGAAATACCCAGCTCTTCCTCTTCCACCGTTAATACAAACGTGGGTTGAGCTGCCAGCGGAATTTTTACATCGTAGAATTCCATTAGACATCGCAGGGTGGCAACGATAATGGAGCTAGAACCGGCCAGACCAACCTGACGCGGTATGCCTGATGTATAACGAATGGAAAAATTACGATCATGCAGTTTAATATCCCGCTCCCTGCAGTATTCAACAAATTGCTTGATTGTAGCTTTTACCAGACGGATGCCACCGTAATAGCCATGCAACTGCACATCGTTTGCAAGGTCATGGATCGTCCGGAACCGGGCACGATCTTGCTCAGCAAGCACTATTTCGACCCTATCCCACTCATAAAGTACGACTTCCGCCTGGAAGTTACGGACGATAAAAGAGATCGTCTTGCCATGATAACCATCGGATGGATTTCCAAGAAACCCTGCCCTTGCATACGCTTTATTTCGAAGAATCAACATCGATTATTTCCTTTACATATTCTCTCAGTTCCGGCCCGAACTTTTCATCGGCAAGTGCAAACTCAGTAAATGCACGGAAGTAAGAGCCAAAATTTCCGATATCGTATCGTTTTTCCCCTCTACTTAACCGAACGCCATATACTTTTCCACCGTTTTGCATCATTATCCGAATCGCATCCGTGAGTTGAATCTCGTCTCCTGCCCCGGGTTTGGTCTTTCTGAGGGCTTCAAATACAGAGGGAGAGAGAACATACCGTGCGGCCACTGCAAGATTGCTCGGTGATTCCTGGACTGAAGGCTTTTCAATAAGATCTTCAATTTCAAAAATCTCTTGCCCTGTATTCTTTTTCGGTTTGGCGATTCCATATTGAGACACTTCATCTTCGGGAACCTCTTCAAAAGCAATAACAGCCACAGCTTTGTTATCCTGGTAACATTGTTTCATCTTCTCTACAATTTTGCTTTCGGCATGCATTCCGATGATTGAATCACCAAGGGCAACAATAAAAGGTTGATTACCAACAAAAGACTCTGATTGGAGAACGGCATGTCCAAGGCCAAGAAGCCTGCGCTGACGAGTATAAAAATATTGCAAGGGAGCCCGTTCAAATGCCAGTTCGGAAAGTAACTCTTCCTTGCCATCTTCACGAAGAGACTGGGTCAATTCCAGGTTCAGGTCAAAATGATTTTCGATGGATGTTTTCCCGCTTCCGGTAATAAATAGCAACTGGGTTACTCCTACCCGACTTAATTCGTCCACCACATATTGTACGACCGGCTTTCTCCCGACCGGAAGCATCTCTTTTGGTTGCGATTTGGTGGCAGGCAAAAGGCGGGTTCCCATTCCCGCTACCGGTACGACGGCTATATTTATATCACTCAAATGACCAGTTATTTGACAGTTATATTATTTTCTTTCGAATAAAATACAATATGAACAGATGGGTTCAAAAACTGGCAGATGGCAAGTTGTTCGTACCTGAATGGTGTTGATTATTTAGACACGAACAGATTAGAGGTATACCACACTTGTCCGGAATTCAACCAGGGCTTGAACTGATTTTACCTTCGCTGCTCTATGATCTGCAATAATTCACGGATTTGTGGATTATTGGGCTGCAGTCGGTTCAACACCACAGCATGCTCATGGGCCCTTTCATAATCCTCCTGTTGCATGTACAGAGTAATCAGACCATAGCGATAATCCCCGTTTTCCGGTACCTGACGAATTGCTTCCAGGTAAGAAGCCTCAGCCTCCGCAATCCTTCCCAGTGTTTGCAGTGCAATTGCCCGGTTATAAAAAATCCGGCTGCGCCCCGGCATCCGCTCGGATGCCTCATCAAACCATCTGAGTGACTCTTCCAGCCTCCCATCTTCAGCCAACAGTAACGCCATGGAGTAATAGGCTTCCTCAAAATCGGGTTCTCGATCGACCACCTCCCTCAACAGTTCTTCTGCCCGTTCATTCTGTCCGCGCCGGTTGTAAAGATGTGCAAGGTTGATCCGCGCCGCGTTAAAATCCGGATCTTTCTCAAGTACCCGGTGATAGGAAGTAATGGCTTGCTCGGTTTCACCCCGATTCTCCAGGAATTGCGCCAGGTTCATCTGTCCCTGTGGAAAATACTGGTTCAGGCCCAGGTAATGTCTGTACTCCTCGAGGGCATCCCGGAACGGCTCCCGGCTTCCCATCGTAAAGTCACCTGAAGAAAACTCCTGCAAGCCCTGCATAGCTGCAATTCGCACTGCCCGAACCGTATCCTCCAAAAGCGGTGAAAGAATCTGCCGGCGTACTCCGGATGGGAAAACAGCCGCTGCCTTGGCTGCGCTGCTTCGCACTATCGGGCTATCGGAACCCAGAGCTTCCCGAATCACCTCCGGCCGTTCTCCTTCACCAAACTGATGGAGATACCAGACAGCCGTTGCCCGGAGAATCTCATTCTGAGACCTGTCCGATATAAGATTGACCAGATCTTCTTCAACGTTTTCATAACCGACATCCGATCTCAGAAAAATATCGCTGTGATTCGGAATACGTTCCTCTCCATACCACTCTTCAACCGCCGCAGAAGCCCATTCGGCCGACCGGTTGCTGTGACAATCGTTGCAGGCGTTCGGAGTCCCGAACTCGGCACTCTGATCCGGACGTGGAATCCGGAAACTGTGATCACGCCGGTAATCAACTTCCATATAATAGCGACCGGTCAGATGACAGTTGATACACTGTGAAGATTCGGTATTGACCTCGTGAAAATGGTGCTCAGGCGTATTGTACTCCGGCTCATGACACTGCATACAGAGTTTATTATCGTGAATCGTTGCCTTCAATTCCAGGGTATGAGGGTTATGACAATCCGTACAGCGGACATCATGAGCTACCATTTTGCTCTGCATAAATGATCCGTAAACAAATACTTCTTCCAAGATCTGTCCATCGGCAAAATAGTTGTCCGGGTGGGGAAGCAGCGGATCGAAATGGCCCAGGTAGTCATCACCATGCACGTACTCGCCAGTCAGTCCCTGACGCAGCGAGTGGCATGGGGCACAAGTGTTAATTTCGGAAATCTGCGAGACATTCTTACCCAGGTTCAAATCCTCCCGTATCCGATCGATCGATGCCTCCGCTCCTGCATCACTTTGCATAAAAGTTACATGATTTTCTCCTGGTCCATGACACGCCTCACAGCTTACATTAATACTAGACCAGGTCGTATGGAAAGAATCGGTGTCTGCATCGTAGTTCTGCCGTAAATTGGTTGAATGGCAGTCGGCACACATCGTATTCCAGTTCATTGCCCCACCCGTCCAGTGAAGCCACTCACCAGGTTCAACATCCTCCTCCGGACGAAGCGAAAACCATTCTTCCCTCTCGGTATCCCAGGCAACATGCAAAGCCTGGTACTTGCCACTGTCAAAATCTACCAGATACTGTTGCAGTGGCTCCCAGCCAAATGTGTAGATAATTTCATACTCCTGTAGTCTGCCATCCGGCCCGGGAGCTTCCACCATAAACGCATCACCCACCCGGAAAAAGCGATAGGTGTCTTCTCCCTCCTCGAATATGGTATCACCAAAATCAGCCCGCACCATCTCCTCACTCGCTTCTGCCATAGCGTAATCGTGGTGTGAACCTTTCCAGGCTTCCCATTCCTCGTAATGGCACGACTGGCACGACTGATCACCCATAAACGCATGATCGTGAGGGGTATCGTAAGCGCCACTTTCTACTTTTTCAGTCTCTTGCTGTGAGCAACTGTAGACAAGTGCAAAAAAGCCAAAAAGAAGCAAAATCCCCGAAATCTGGATCAGGGGAAACAGGCGAGATGATTTATTTTCATGTTGTACGTACAAGCTTAATAAATTTACTTAAATACGAAATTATATCTGCGAACTATTCTCCTGCCGGATCTGAAAGTCCAAACGAAAAATACAGTTAGACCGAATCTACTCATTAAAAAACTTTTCTTCATGCTCTCTGGTATACCTGAGTAATTCCTCAGCAATTTCCGGGTATTGATCGATCACATTCATTTTCTCATGCGGGTCGTGCACCATATCAAACAACGTGGTATCAATAAATGAGTGCTGATTCTCACCGGGGTTCCCGTCTTTGCCACCGGTTACAGGATTCACGTATTCATGAGGCAACATCAACTTCCATTTGCCATCACCACTCATGACGCCCTGGAACTCTTCTGCCCGCGTAATTGAATAGTACTTATGTGGGCTTTCGGTATCTTGACCACCCGAAATCAGATTCCAGACATTTTTACCATCGATCTCGTAATCCGGAAGAACTGCTCCGGTCAGTTCTGCGATTGTTGGCAAGAAATCGATCGAAAAAAACATACTGTGGGAGACCGTGTTCGGTTCAATCTGACCCGGCCATGAAATTATCAGCGGGCTTCGGATGCCACCATCAAATGAAGTACTCTTCCCCTCCCGATATGGGGTTTGTCCGGAATGGTTCCCATAAACCAGCCAGGGGCCGTTGTCTGAGGTGAATATCACTATTGTTTGATTCCTCACACCATTCTCTTCAAGGGCAGTCATGATCTCGCCAACCGACCAGTCCAGTTCCATTATTACATCGCCGTAGAGCCCTGTGCCCGAGGCCCCTTCAAATTTTTCACTTACAAACAGCGGAACGTGCGGCATCGGATGAGGCAGATATAAAAAGAAGGGATTATCACTGTTTCGATTGATGAAATCGACCGAATCTTCGGTAAACCAGGTTGTAAAATTAGTCTGATCGGCTGCTGTGACCGAATCGATGGTGACCTCTCCATTTTCCCAATATTGAAGCGGCCATTGGCTCCAATACTCTGGGTTTACCGGATGATCGGCCCACATATCGTTGGAGTACATGATCCCGCTGGATTCATCAAACCCTCGTTCCGGCGGACGGGTTTCAGGATGGTCACCAATATGCCACTTGCCATAAGAAGCTGTTCGATACCCGGCATTCTGCAGCATTTCACCCATCGTCACAAAACCGGGATCCAAACCTCGTTCCCTCGGTCCATGAGCTCCAAAGAGATTGTTCCTTTCGGGATATGTGCCTGTCAACAAGGCAGCCCGGGAAGCCGAACAAATGGCTTGCGGAACATAAAAATTATAAAAACTCCTTCCCTCTTCAGCGAGCCGGGAGACACTGGGAGTCGGATAACGTGTTTCGGCGAATGGCCTGAAGTCTGCAAATCCCGCATCATCCAGAAATATCAGTACAATATTGGGTTGAACGTCCGCATGAATATTATCGGTTTCCTGATCAGCACAACCACCGGTAATGATTACGATAAGCAAAAATATCAAAAGAAATGTGATTGAAGTAGTCTCAGCAATTTTCGTCATTAGTAAAATGAATTAGAGAATTAGCTGTGGAATAGAGTACATAGAGGCGGCCATCTTCTTCAAATTGGAATTCTGTGGAGGGTATGAAGTACATTCTATTAAGTTCTGACATGTGATAAAATCCCGATCATTACTATTCACCAAGAATATCCGATACCAAACGCGGTACATAATCATTAGGCCGGTCGGGCAGGTTGGGATCTTCCACGGCAATGTCACGTATCACCGGTTTGATCCGCTCAAGAGATGTCTCCTCAAGCTCAGACAAAATATTCAGGGCTGCAATACTAACAAAGGCGTTTTCTTTATCTGCAGGAGAGAGTTCAAGAAGCCTTTCTATAGCTGCATCTGATTCATTTGGCGAACCGAACTCTAGTAGAGCTTTTGCAGCGGACACCTGAACAATCGGGTTAACATCATTCAGGGCAAACCGGATCTGCTCCGAAGCAGCGGAAAACGCTTCCTCTCCGCGAATCAGTACACCTAAAACTGACCAATTCCGGATTGCCGGATCGCCATCTTCAAACCCATTCAAAATCTGTGTAAATGTAGACATATCCCGGTCGGCAGCAACTTCTGCAAATTCAAAAATTCGCTCCATTGGGTAAATGGAATCATCTAGTGCCATTTCATAGATGGTCAGATCATGCTCACTTGCTCTCCGGTGCATTTCCCCCTCATGCAGAAAGCCGGCATCTCGTGTTCGAATCATATGATCACGCAGCGCTCCCTGCAGATCTTCTTTGATATGCCGGTGATCGTCACTGTTTGCCAGATTATTCACTTCATACGGGTCGTTCTTGAGATCATAAAGTTCCTCTTCGGGTTTCGGTTCCCAAAAATAGGTTTGCGGCCACTCCAGCTCACCGGCCTGATACATTTTGTCCCACACTTGTGTTGTCTCCGTAATCCACATGTATCCTATATATTGTCCATAGATCAGGTGTGGCATGTAGTTACGGATATAGATGTACCGATCATTTCGGACCGAACGTATTAAATCATACCGCTCATCCATACGTCCCCTAAAACCGAACAGATAGTCCCTGGGGGTATCTTCATAGTACCCCATAAACGCTTTTCCCTGCATCCAATCCGGTGGTTCGGTTCCGATAATACTCAGCAGGGTAGGCGCCAGGTCTACAAATCCGACCGGCCGGTCCGTGGCACCCCCCGGCAGATACTCTTCGGGAGCCAGATGCTGATATTTTTCCGGTACATGGACTATCATAGGTACATGCAGACCCTGGTTATTCGGCCAGCGTTTGTGACCTGGCATCCCGCTGCCGTGATCTGCATAGATGAATACGATAGTTTCATCGGCGAGACCTTCTTCTTCCAGTTCATCCAGTTTTTCCTGAATCCGTTTATCAGCTTCATAGATGCTGTGATAATATTGTGCCCAATCCCGGCGAACTTCGGGGGTATCGGGATGATAAGGCGGAACCGGGGCTTCGTCGGGATCATGATGTGGTAATTCAGTCCGGTTACGAATACGGCTTTCATGGCTTTCCATAAAATTAAAAATGGCAAAAAACGGCTGATCGTCCCCGCGGTTACGATAATGTGCTTCCGGTGAGGATTCGTCCCAGACTTCCTCATGGCCGGTCACATTATAGTCCGTTTTGGAATTGTTGGTCGTGTAATAACCTGCCTCGCGTAAAAACAATGGGTATTTTCTCATGTATTCAGGCAGCTTGGTGTCACTTCGCATGTGTTCGGCTCCCAGGCTGGTCGGATATACACCTGTTATGATCGCAGTTCTTGCCGGGGCACATACCGGCGCATCCGACCAGGCGATTTCGTACCGCAAACCCTCTTCAGCGAATGCATCCATTGCAGGGGTATGTGCATATCCATCGCCATAGATACCCAGATGAGGTCCGTGATCTTCGGTAGTAAGCCAGAGGATGTTGGGTCGGTCTGGATTTTCCTGGGCCAGTAAAGACGAATGAGGTAAAAATGAAAGTAACAGGATGACGCACGTGGCGGTTTTAATTATGTATGCAACCATCTTTATGATGTGTAAGTTTCTGGTTTTAAAAAATCGATGATGTTTTATTTTCAATTACCTATGCCCAGTAGCTGCCCACCAAACCGCCCCAAGTATATGTTGCCTGAACAACTCATTTTCATACATGCGTTCTCCATGCCCCATCAGGGTGTAAAAGGTTCGGGCGCCTTCAAAGTCTTCCTGGTACCATGCCACCGGGTGGTAATCAGACATAAGGCCACCCTCATATGTATTTTCGTCCACCGCCATCAGCACATTGATGTTATCTGAAAGGCGTTCAAAATTGTACCATTCTTCGGTAACGATCCATTTTTCGGGCATATGTGAAGTAGCCGGGTGAGCCCTGTCTTCTACATCAACAGTTGCTGTGTGGATTCCGGGATGACCATTCCAAACACCACCAAGCAGTTCAATATACCAGTCCCACTCCATCATAGTGAACGATGCCCCGTGAATGCCTACAAAATTCCCTCCATTTCGGATATATTCCTGGAATGCTTCTTTTTGTTCGTCGTCAAGGATATCTCCGGAAGTATTCATAAACACCACCACATCCATACTGTTCAGCCGTTCGTGGTCATTGAAAATTTCAGCATCATCGGTCCATGTAAGCCCGAATTGATTGGCCCTGCTCAATTCTTTAAACATCTCCACACCATTCGATATGGAATCGTGGCGCCATGGATATGTCTCTGACTTGGTATACAGAAGCACCTGGAATCGATCATTGAGATTCATAGCGAGCAATTCGGTACCGAAACTGAAAAACAGTATGGATATCAGTATATGCTTTATCATTTTTTCTCCATAATTTGAATATGTTAAAGTGTACGTCGGATTTTTGCTGGCCACATGATTTATCCTGCTGGTTCAAGCACCCAAATGGAACCGTCTTCACCAATGGCAGGGCGAACCCAGTGACCAAAATCAGCAACATAAATCAGTCCTGTTTTCGGGTGAACCGCAACATCAATCGGTGAAATAAATAAATATGGATTCCCCTCTTCATCGAGTATAGGGCGTTCATCGACCACATCACCGTTTTCATCGAGGGCGAACGTATAGACAGTTTTACCCCCGCTAAAATAGGTGATCAAAAGCCTTCCTTGCAACGATCCGTCAGCTACAAATTCTGCCATTCCGTTGGCACTGTTACCTCCGCTTGGACGGATATCGTGGATCAGGGAGGGGTCAAAGTGTGGTTCAGGTTGTACACCAACCGGATATTCCGGTACCTCCCAGGGATCTGTGCCATCAGTTGGATTGCCTCCATTTAGCACATACTCCCCTCGCGTAGGATTTGGATGTCCGTAATATTTCCCCTCTTCAACACGAGCCAACTGTTCGTGTGGCATGGCAGTAATGGCCGGTACTTCATCGGTTTCGGGAGTATAAACATCCTGCGGAATACTATTTTGATTGATGGCAGAATACAAATGCCCGTTGGTATGCCAAACCAGATCGTATGCGTTCCGAAGGCCGGTTGCATAAATCCTCACGGGTGCATCTTCCCGGAACGGATCATAGCTCATAGGCCAGGCTGTTCTCACATTAACCGGTAATTCACCATCATTGAAATCCGGATTGAGCACATCGGCAACAATTACAGAAGCACTCATGGGTGTCTCTTCAACCCTCCAATTTGGACTACCGCCGAGTGTAGCAAGTCCCCCAACAGCCTGATAGAGTTTATTGTCGGGCCCAAAAGCAAGTCCGTTTGGTTGATGATGAAGAAGTTCATCATGCGGCAAGCCAATAATGAATTTCTCTTCCCAAAAATCTCCTTCTATATTTTTTGGTGGCAGATGAAGCCTTGAAATAGTGCCTGTATAATTTCCCATGTAATAGTATGCATAAGACACCCAGATTTTAATGTTCTCAGCTGTTGAATTCGGATCAAAAATAAACCCAACAATTTGCGCCGGATTAAGTGTTAACACTTTATTGACCTCACCGGTCGGGAGTCCACGATCATCAAGATCATATCGTGTGATGGTTCCTTTCGTATCAGAAACGTAGAGATGTCCGTCCGGCCCTACACCCAACGAGCTATTAGATTCATGTTCTGCAATTTTTTGCCCGTGGAATCGAAATCCCTCCAATTCTTCCACTCGTTGATCTCCGGTTCTGTAAACCGTTTCATATGTTTGGAAAGGTACTCCATCTTCACTCATTAATCCTGATGTAACGTTGAGCCTGTATTCCGTGTTCGGTTCGAGCGGCCTTCTTGGGGTAAGTGTAGCCACGCCACCGGTGAGATCGGTGTTTACCGTTGCCTCAACAGGATGGCCTTCGGGGCCGATTAGTAAATAGGTTTCGGCGGTAAGAGATGCCGGATCGATGGGAGTGGAAAAATGTACCCGGAATGGAGTAACCGGATTTACATCTGTAGCCCCGGCTTGTGGGCTTGGAGACCATGCACTTTCTTCAATGTAGGGTTGATCCTGACCAAATACGTTTGCTGAAGTGAACAGTAGTGCGATCATCATCAGTGTTGAAAAGTATTGACTTATTCGAACTTCCATAGCAATTATCATGATTTTTATTTGTGAATTGGTTTAGCTTTATTTCGATGGCACCCCATTATGTTAAATCCCTCATAGGTCAGGCTTTTACAGATTGCCGGAGCCGTTAATCAGTCAAATAATGGAAAAACCTCATTCGGTATATGAGCTTCTTCCATGTAATTCAGCATTTGCTCCACGATATCCGGATGTTGGCCTGAAATATCATTTTCCTCCCCGATATCCTCCTCCAGGTTATAGAGTTCGAACAGGGCATTCTCCGGATTTTGACTCACGTCAAGCCGCACCGCTTTCCAGTTATCCCGTCGAACAGCCTGTTTACCTCCCTGGGCGTGAAACTCCCAATACAGATATTCATGTTGCTGTTGCTCTCCTTCCCCCAGAAGTACAGGAACCATCGAGATGCCATCGATACCCGGTGGAGGAGTGACTCCTGCGAGTTCACTGAAGGTTGGCAGCATGTCTTGAAAACCGGAAATGTGATCACTTACCGTTCCTGCTTCTACTTTACCTGGCCACCATGCAATGGTGGGGACACGGATTCCACCTTCATAAAGATCCCGTTTGCCACCCCGCAGCGGGCCATTAGAATCGATCATTGAGTAATGATAGCCACCTTCCGAGTGACTGCCGTTGTCGCTGGTAAAGATGACCAGGGTGTTTTCAGAAATACCAAGTTCTTCAAGTTTCTGAAGTATCTCTCCAACCTGTTTATCGAGATGTGTAATCATCGCAGCATAGGCTGCAGCCGGCATCGCCTGCTCCGTATAATGGCCAACACTATAGGGATCCTCTTCAAAAATACTGTTTCCATTTTCATCCAAATAGATTTCGAGGGCTTCATCGGGTACAGTCATCGATGCATGTGGAATTTGGGAAGGGTAATAAAGAAAAAAAGGATACTCCCTGTTTTCTTCGATGAACCGCATCGCTTCTGCATGAATAACATCAGGACTATAATGAACCTGTTCTATCGGTTTCCCCGAACCCGGATGCTGAAAATTGTCATGGGGAGGAGTGTCGTCCACTACATTACCTTCCAGATAGACTCTCTGAAGTTCTTCTCCCTTCACATCATGAAACAAAAATTCCGGATAGAAAAAATGAGCTCTTCTCTGCCCCAGAAACCCGAAAAATTCGTCAAATCCCTGCAGGGAAGGCACCCCGCTCGACCCGGGATAACCGAGGCCCCATTTACCAAAACCACCCGTTGCATAACCATGATGCTGCAACAGGCTTGATATAGTGACTGTACCGTACATCAACGGATACTGTCCTATCGGCATCTGTTCCCGGTTACCGCGTATCTGGGTTCTGCCACTATGAAACCCGGTTAACAAAACCGATCTTGCAGGAGCACAAACCGTACTGCCCGAGTAATGATCGGTAAAACGCATCCCTTCCTCAGCCATTAAATCGAGATTTGGAGTTAATATCTGCTCCTGCCCAAAGCTTCCGAGGTCTCCGTACCCCAAATCATCTGCAATAATATAAATGATATTCGGTGGATCTGTATCCGCGTTATTTTCACTTTCATATTCATTTGCACAGCCCGGAAATATCAAACACAAGCATATAACTGTACTGAAGGATATTATTTTTGTATACAATGAAATTTGAATTCTCATCTATTTAAACGACCGTCATTATCACCCTTACTCCATGTTAAACATCTCATTCAAAGGAACCGTAACCAGCGAGTTATCCGGATTGGTTTATAGAATAACTTTCCTATATGCCCACCAATTTTCCATATCACTATACTAATTTTTATCTTCATTTTCCTCTTTTCCCAAACTGCTTATTCTGTAAGGTCATCCAAGAGTTCCAGTAGTTGGTTAACAACTTCAGGATGTTCATCAGGGTTTTTTCGAACTCCTTCCTGATTTTCCCTGAAATCAAACAGTTCAAATCCTTCCAATCCCCCTTCCGGGCGATTGACGATCAACTGCCACTCCTCGTCCCGTACGGTGACCTGCCCCCGGGTCCAGTGGCCAAATGCCGGTTTCCGGGACACAGCTTCCGGATTTTCAAGCTGTTCGCGAAGACTCAGCCCTTCCAGCTCCTCCGGAGCCGGTAAACCGGTCAAATCCGTCAAAGTCGGAAAGATATCAATCGTCTCGACAATCGCATGACTGGCCATTCGCGTATTTCCGTCCCAATAATTTAGAACAATGTATTGAATTGATGAATAATTAAAAGTATCCTGATTTTGAAAGAAAATAAATCAACTTTCAGAAAACTCATGCAGCAAACCTTTGTTCGCATTTAAAGTACCCATACTTGGACTTCTCATTTTCTGGCTATTCGGGTCTTGTACATCCATTGAAGGCACACCGGATAGGTACGAATTTACCTCTGTGAAAATGGGTACTCAATTTCAGATCATTCTGTATTCGTCTGATGAAGCTACTGCCGAAAACGCCGCCCGTGATGCATTTGAAAGAGTGGAAGAGCTGGACTCCATACTGAGCGACTACATTGAGGAAAGTGAGCTAAATAGCTTGTCAGATAGATCAGGATCCGGTGTGTGGACAGAGGTGTCTGCTCCTTTATTCCATATCCTTGAACTATCCAAACAGGTATCGGAGGAAACCGGAGGATTATTTGATCTCACCATCGGCCCCTATACCGATCTCTGGCGTGGTCTGAACAGGATGCCAGACCCCGCATTGCCAGATGAGCAGGAACTTGAAAATCTGTCAAAACGTGTCGGATACCAATACATTGAACTCGACAGTCACAACCGCTCTGCAAGACTGACAAAATGCGGAATGAAACTGGACCCGGGTGGAATTGCGAAAGGATATGCTGCCGAAGAAACATTGCGGATTTTACGCATGCATGAGATTTCAGCAGCCCTGGTAAATGCCGGCGGGGATATAACAGTTGGTTCTCCGCCCCCCGACAAACAGTATTGGAAGGTTGCTGTTCCCCTACAGCGTGAAGAAGGGCAATTTGACATTCTAAACCTACAGCTTTCCGGCATGTCGGTCAGTACTTCAGGAAATATGTTTCAGTATATCGAAATTGACGGTACAACCTACTCTCATATTATCGATCCGCGCACCGGGCTCGGTGTAACCCGACATATTCAGGCAACCGTCATTGCCCCGGATGGAACACTGGCTGACGCTTATGCATCCGCCCTTACCATCATGGATCCGGAAGATGGCATACAGTTTGTTAATCTTTTGGAAAAGGTTGAAGCCTACGTTGAAAAGGTTGAATCCGGTGTAATCACAATCTGGAAATCAGATCAATTTGAAAACTTTTTAGATGTAGAATAAGTCCGTTTTCATTTCGTGATCATAAAATTTCCACATTGATTATTTGCACCAGGATCAACTGAAAAAGAAATAGATCAATATAATCATTACAACCAGCAACACGGACAGAGAAACATCCTTCCAGTTCCAGCTAGCCCGCGAATCGCTGCGGTCCTTGTCCGTAAGGGTTCCAAATGTAAGTCCTGAAATTTTTTCATAATCGGGAGCTTTCGTCATATAACTGACACCCACCATCACAGCTACGCATGTAAGAAAAATGACCAGACTGTAATACTGAAAGAAAATATTACTGACAATCCACAAGAAAGATCCTTCTGTATAACTGAATCCGTCGATAAGCGCAACAGGTGTATCGATGGCCAATCGGAATATTCCCATCACGAATCCGACGCCCAATGCAGCCAGACACCCTTCTTTATTCAACCGTTTACTGTAAACACCCAAAAAGAATACAACAAAAATAGGAGGTGCGAGGTACGACTGTACACCTTGCAGATAGTCATACAGACCCCGGCTTCCCTGGATCACAGGAATCCAAAGCAACCCGATAATTACCATGATGACAGTTGCAATCCGCCCCATCCATACCAAACGCTCTTCAGAGGATTCCGGTCTGAATTTCTTGTAGAAATCCATCGTAAACAACGTAGATGACGCATTGAATACACCGGCCAGTGAACTCATCAGTGCTGCTAACAACCCGGCAACAACAATCCCCCGTATACCCACAGGTAATACATGCGTAACCAGCATCGGAAATGCTGCCTGGGCATTTTGGGTAATCACCTCACCGTCTTCACCGATCATCGTTTGCTGTAATGCTTCAATTTCGCCCGATTGTGCCAAGGCAAAAGTAATGATGCCGGGAATAATGAAAATAAATATCGGAAGAAGCTTCAAAAAAGCAGCAGCGATTGAACCCCGGCGTGCTTCCTGAACATTTTCGGCACCCAGCGCCCGCTGGACAATGTATTGATCGGTTGTCCAGTACCACAAACCCACGATCGGTGCCGCGAATAGCATACCAAGCCAGGGATAATTGCTGTTGAAATACCAGGCCATTCGATTTTCTTCCAGCACCGGGGCCCAGGTAGCCTCCATTCCTTCCGGTACAAGCGGCTTCCACATATCAAACATCTCATCACCGGCAATTTCAACCAACCGGCCCCAACCACCGATTGCTTCCAACCCGTAAATCAGGACAAGTAATGAACCGAATACCAGTACAAGAGTTTGCAGTGCTTCCGTATAAGCCACAGCTCTCAATCCTCCCATAACCGTGTACGCACCTGTAAAGACGATTACCAGGATAGATCCCAGCCAAAAA
>SLQC01000247.1 GCA_007131625.1 Balneolales bacterium
CACCAGTATGTTCGGGTATCACTCCTGTCATTGACCCGGATCATGTTATTGATCGTCAATGTATCAGATGCGTCATCATTGGAAGCAACAAGTGTTACGTCCCATGTTCCCGGCTGACCATAAAAAACCACCGGTTCTTTCAGGCTTGACCTATGTGGGTCTCCACCTTCAAAAATCCACTCCCATTCACTTACCTGTCCACCCGAGTTATTCTGAAACACTACGGTTCCATTAGTAAAAATGGATGATGCGGAGGCCGAAAAACGGGCGACCGGAGGACCTGTTGAAGGCCACTGATCATTATACCAGACAAGAATAATATTGGAGTCTGGCTGTACCCTATAGCTACGATTCGGGCCGCCTCCCGGAAACTCCTCGCGTCCATCCCATGCGCCATCAATACGGAACTTGAACTCGATGGTTTCCGATGGCCTAAACCCGTCCAATATTATGGAATAGACAGAGTCCTGTTCCGAATCTGTCAGGTAATCGGAATCCGCCCCCCAACCGTTAAAAGTACCTGCGATATCAACAAAATTGACGCTCGGTTCGAAGTTTCCCTTTTGTATCTGGTAACTCATATCCACCCGAAACGTTATTGGAACCAGAGGGGTTGAGGCAATAACAGGTTGGATCGCAAAAACCAATATGATGAGAGTTGCATACAGTGAAAAAATCATTTTATAAAATCGTTTATTCAACCATAATTCCGGTTTGAAAGGGCACATAGGTAGTGTTTATTTCATTGGAGACAATTCAAGGTCAATTTTTAACTATTATTGGAGTTTATATTCTGTGATCACAGGGTGCTATTTAAAAATAGGTTCATGTGATACTATTTGAGCAACAACATTTTTCGGGTTTGGGAGAAGTCTGTAGTTTTGATGCGATAGAGGTAAATACCACTAGCGTAATTTGATGCATCAAAACTTGTTTTATACTCACCTGCCGGCAGTGTATTATCGATCAGTAGTGCTACACGACGCCCCGTTACATCAAAAACCTCGATGACGATATGGCTTTTTTCCGGAACCTGGAATCCAATTGTAGTCAATGGGTTAAATGGATTGGGATAATTTGGAAGCAGGAGAAATTTCCGGGGTAACAAGTTATCCATGGGCAGATCTTCTGTGTTCGTCGGTTCCATCTCAGATGCGTATTCATAAGCACCCAGATCGATAACACCATGACCACTATTATTGCCATCGAGTATCCGGGTTTGTCCATCCAGATCGGTATCAACAAAGTGTGGGAGCAGGGAGTTATCACCGGCATCGATCGCAGGCGACTCAAAGTGAAGACGCAGATTACCCTCCCTTACCGGTGCTTTTGTGGCATCAACCGGCTCCAGAAACATGGGATCGCCTGTCAGGCTTTGCTCGTCCATTTCCAAACCTCCACCCTGGAAAATATCCTTCGGATCATTTCCATAGAGAGAGTGAAAGAGGCTCGCATGAGAACGCAGATCGTTGGCAATCTGATTTCCCGGATTTCCGGAACCACCAGCCATATTTCCCCATATGATACTATTTAGTATCGAGGGATGAGCTTCCCATGAATTATATATGCCACCTCCCCGAACATAGGCGAGATTACCAGTCAAGGTACAATTGATGAGTACTGGAAGACTGTTCAGATAGTTGGTCATACCACCACCTTGATATGCGGCATTACCACTAATCAGAACATTAACCAGCACAGGACTGCTTTGATTGTTGAAAATGGCACCACCTTCATTGCCGGATTCATTACCAACAAACGAGGTGTTTATCACCACAGGAGCGCTGAAATCATTGTTATACAGTCCTGCGCCATTCGTGGCTTCGTTGCCGATAAATGAAACACCCATCAGGAGGGGGTTACTTGCCTTATCATTGAACATCCCCCCACCCGTTTCCGCTTTGTTTTCGATGAAAATGGTATTTCGAATGGTTGGATTACACCCGATATTGAGCATCCCTCCACCGGAGTTCCTCGGAGGTATGCCTTCAGCGGCGCCTCCAGTTATGATGAAACCATCCAGTACAGCGGTACTGTCCAACTGTAGCTCATCACTGTGGAAAAAGACATTGTAGGCATGTTCTCTTCTTCCTACCATTCCATCCAGAATGGTTTTATTACTTCTAAAGTCGCGCTGATCGAGTTGATCCTCAATCCCTATAAATCCTCCAAAAATGGCAACATGATTTTGCATCTGAAAAGTGCGGAATTGATTGCCGCTTCCTCCGACTTCCCGATCGGGATGGTAGGTACCGGCAGCGATCCAGAGGGTGTCATTATGTCCGGCTGCCTGTAAAGCCATTTCCAGAGATTTAAAGGGGGTGTCCCAACTCATTCCATCATTGTTGTCACTACCTTTACCCGAATGGACATATATCGGTCGCATGCTGTACACATCTATTCCCTGTTGATATTCATAAGCCCCCATATCCGGTGCGGTTTCCAGGCCGGATGACAGGCCCGGTCTGCGCAAGCCCCTGATATCCGTGCCGTGATCCGTGAAGTTGCTGTTACCGGCTCCCACGGCCGGGGAGACTCCGTATATCAACAGGGGGTGATCTCCAAACTCCAGAAAAAGCGGATCCGCATCAATATTGTTGCCACCGTCAGTGCCCAAATAGGCTGGCCAACCGGAATTATCCTGGGATCCTTCCACAATACTGTATTGAAATACAGGTTTCGAAAGGGATTCATTGGTTACAAGAGGCACCCTGATGTCATTACCCCAAATAATACTGTTCTTGACCTTGGGATTGCTACTTTGCGTGTTATGAAACAGGCTGCCAGATTCACTTGCACTATTGCCGGAGATGCTAAGGTGAATCAGGTAGGGACTGCTGTTTTCATTATACTGAAATCCCCCTTGTTCAGCTGTATTGTTCATTATGACAGAGCTGGTGATTACCGGAACGCTCTCTTTATTGAAGAAGACACCACCCTGTATGGCATGATTGTCTGAAAAAGAGCTGTGGATAAATACCGGGGCGCTGTTATTGTTGTAAATGGCTGCTCCTTGTGTCGCCAGATTCCCATGAAATTGTACCTTTCGAAACTCCGGCTGACTCTCATGAGCTATATATATGGCTCCGCCTTTTTCGGCTTCATTGTCAGTAAATATTATATTCTTAAAAGTCGGATTGCCTGATGCGATATGCATTCCTCCTCCACTGCTATGGGGATATCTTCCATCTGCCCGGCCTCCAGAGATGGTAAAACCGTCCAGATTGGCATCTGACGGCAAGTTCAAGCCTTGTGGGTTATAAAGCACATGGTAAGCATCGCTGCCATCATTGAGTTTTCCACTCAAAATAGTTTCATTGGCGCTGATATCACGTTGCTCCACTTGCGTTTCAAACCCTTCGAAGCCACCATAAATCGACAGGTTTTTAATAAGTTGAAACGATCGTTTTCGTGGATCGGATGGTTGAGGATTTCCCAAATAATCTGTGGCTGGGGTATGAGTGCCGCGGGCCACCCAGATCATATCTCTTTCCAGTGCTACTTCAATTGCCTTGTCCAAGGTTGCAAAAGCAGTTTCCCAACTTAATCCGTCCTGTCCGTCATTACCATCTTTCGATACATGGAGTATTCGAACAGAAAAGCCAAAAGGCTGGGTATAGGTTCTTCCTTCATCATTGATGAGAACGGCACGAACATAAGGTTCAAAAAAAGTGCCCCAGTGAAATTTTTCCCCCGTTGATACAATCCGGCTCTCCCTGCTGCTTCCCTGCCCGGTTATTCCACTTATCCATTCAATAGTGTGGAAATCTGTTGCGTGAATTTCAATGATTTCATTCTCCGTGCATACCGTGAGTGAATCGATTACCGGGGCAAGCGCATCACCCATTCCGGCAGCCTCATAGGAAAAGAACAATTGCCCCCTCCTCATGGCATTTCGAAGCTCACCTTCACTGAGTGTGTCCATCAGCATGTATTGATAATTTTTGAATAGCTGAAAATCATGATGCATATCATCATTGGAATATCCCCATACCGGTCTTTCAGGCATCATTCTCATCAGGATTTCATCCCATAAAACCCTGTCATTGGGATGCTTGTTGCCCGAATTATAGACCTCCAAACCCACAAGGATATCATAGCGGTCAAAAAAATCCTGATACCATTCCGGAGAGTATGTCTGCCCCGGATTATATACATTGTTGAGGTTCCAGTATTGACCTGGGTGAAAAAGTATGGCCAGACCATCTTGCTCTGTTATGGTCTGAAAAGACGAATGCAGGTCACCACCAGGGTCCGATATATTTGTAAAATAGCTTCCTCTGTGATGGCCCTCGGATTGTTCAGAGCCTTGGACAGCCAGCATGCCCAGCTCATCGGGATCTCTGTCCTGCCAACTGGCATCATGCTGAACAGCGCTGGTAAGCCCGGAAAAACCTGTCCATGGCCACGTTAGGATATTGTCCGGATTATTGCCATCCCAGGAAGGAATGTGGTCTGTGAGAGACAGAATATGATAACCTGTTTGATAATACTGATCCACCGCTTCGTGTGGACGGAGGTCTCC
>SLQC01000229.1 GCA_007131625.1 Balneolales bacterium
CATGAGTAACACCAAAAAAAAGATTGGCGTAGTATTACTGAACCTTGGTGGTCCAACTTCGGAATTTGCGGTTCGGTCGTTTCTGGAGAATCTGTTTGGGGATCAGGACATCATCAATCTGGGCGGCGGCGTTTTCCAGAATCGTCTTGCGAAGATGATTGCCAGATTTCGCTACAAAGGCGTTGCCGAAAAATACCGGGAGATCAACGGGTGCCCGAACGGTTGCATGGGCAGCAAATATTGTCCCAACAGGCAGAATAAAGAGATATCCGCATGCTGCTCGCCGATAAATTCACTTACAGAGTTGCAACGCAAGGCATTGGAAAAACAGTTGCAAGTGTCATGGCCCGATCACACGGTCAAGGTGTATACCGCTATGCGATATTGGGTGCCGTTTGACTTCGATGTTTTTGATGAGGTGGTGGAAGACGGGGTCGAACACCTGGTGATGCTGCCGCTCTATCCCCAGTTTTCCTTTACGACGACCGGAAGCAGTTACCGGAATTGGGAAAACATTTACCAGCAACGGATTGCCGACGGGGTAAAGCCGGAATGGCAAGAGTATCTGGTCGGGCAGTACCATCTGAATCCAAAGTATCTTTCGGCGATGAACCAGCGCATCGACGAGAGGCTGGCAGAAGATTTCACCGAAGAGGAGCGCCGGAAAGTACATCTTGTTTTCACCGCACACGGCACTCCGATTAGCGAGGTCGAAAAAGGTGATCCCTACACATCACAGATACGGGAGACAGTGGATGCGATCATGAATCTGCGCAACCACCAGGAATCGCACTGGCTCGGATTCCAGTCGCGCGTCGGTCCTTCGAAATGGACTCAGCCCAATACCGAAGAACTTGTTCTCAGATTGCTTGCCTACGGTATAAAACATATGGTGCTGATTCCCGTTGCTTTTGTGACCGATCACATCGAAACCGCACATGAGCTGAATATCGAGCTTCGGGAAGTGATCGAAGAGAAAAACATGCAGGTAGACAAGCTGGTAATCAGCAAGGGCCTCAATGATCACCCCGATTTTCTGGCTGCATTGGGAGATGAAATTTCCCAAAAAATAGGGCATATTACGGGTAGCACAACATTTCAGGAAAAAACCACGCAATCAATACCGGTTTCATAATGCATATTATTATTATTTCATAATGGAATGAAGGCAATTACTCCGATGATTAACGAATTTTCCGCAGTCGGCATCAACCACTGGAAAGCCGATGTGGCCATCAGGGAGAGATTCAACCTTTCCGGAGAGCAGAAAAAGGCTTTTCTGGAGGATGCACGGATCATCGGACTGAGAGACGTTCTCATCGTCTCAACTTGCAACCGAACGGAAATTTTTGCCCGGACCGCCACTCCAGGAATCCTCGTCGAGATGCTGGTCAAATACAGTAATGGTAAAAAAGAGGAGTTCAACCAGCTCGGGTTTATGTTTAGTGGTGAAGAAGCGATTCGACACCTGCTGCGGGTGGCGGTCGGACTCGATGCGCAGATTCTTGGTGATCTCCAGATAATCAAGCAGGTCAAGGAAGCGTACGAGTACACCCATACCCTCGGCATGGTAGATTCCGTGATGCACCGTTTGATGCAATTTGTGTTGCGCACCCACAAACGGTCACGCACCGAAACAGACTTGGCCAGCGGTGCCGCAACGACGGCCTATGCTGCCGTGCAGTTTGCCCGGAAACGGTTGAAATCCATCCGGAAAAAGAATATTCTGCTCGTCGGCACCGGGAAAATCGGTAAAATCACCTGTAAGAACCTGATCTCCATGGGGGCACGGAATGTGACCCTGCTCAATCGAAACAGGGACCGGGCGGAAATACTGGGAGACCGGTTTCAGCTTCCGGTGGCCGGCCTCGAAAACCTGGTGGACGAAATCGCCAATGCCGATCTTGTGATTGTTGCAACGGGAGCAGACCGTACGGTAATCCGGTTAGAACAACTGGCCGGACTGGCGGGGTCGGAGAAAAAAGTGGTGATGCTGGATTTGTCGGTTCCCCGGAATATCGATCCCGCACTGGATAGCCATCCCAATGTGGAACTCGTAAATATGGACCGGCTTAACGACACTACCGATGATGCATATAAACGACGCGAGAAGAATATTCCCAAGGTTGAAGCCATCATAGATGATGAGATCCGCAATTTCAAAATCTGGTTGTCGGAGCAAAAAGTGGTACCAACCATTCGCGCGCTGAACGACAAACTGCATGATATCCGAAACCGGGAAATGGAGAAATTCCGTGGGAAAATACCGGATGCCGTTCGTGGCGATGTGGATCATTTAACCCGTCGTATTGTTAATAAGATAATGGCGCATTCGATCGATCACCTGAAAGAGAATCACGAAGATTTCGAAGAGATCACCCGCCTTGTCCACTCTATGTTCAAACTGGAACGAGAGACGTCTGTTGACAAATAAAACACTTCGCATCGGCACACGGGACAGCATTCTCGCCACCTGGCAAGCCCGTTTTATTGCAGATCATCTCAAACGATCAGGCTGCGAGACGGAATTGCATTTTATCAAAACCGAGGGCGATCGCGTTCTTGATACCCCGCTTCCGCTCATGGGGGGAAAAGGCGTGTTCACCAAAGCACTCGACGATGCACTTCTATCCGGTGATATCGATCTGGCGGTCCATTCCCTCAAGGATATCCCGACCCGCTTACCCGTAGGACTCGCCATCGGTGCGGTCAGCCAGCGTGATGATACCGCTGATGTGCTCGTGACCCGCAAACGGGCTATTGAATTGTCATCCGGGAAATTCGCCGGAATGGTTGGTTCTCCGGAGGACTCTTGCGCAGAAATAAGGATGGAAAAATCTAAAAGTCTGGATGATGTCAAAGATGGGCTGGGTGATGTCAAAGATAGGCTGGGTGATGTCAAAGAAAGGCAGGATACGACCACCGGATCGGGGGATGCATCTTCGGGTGGTCGGGACAATTCCAAAGTTAATCATGATGAAGCAGCGTTTTTGTCGAACCCGGATTATCAGACGGTGATTGCCAGCAGCAGCTATCGCAGGATCGGACAATGGCTGGCGCGATATCCTCATCACCGGATAACAGATATTCGGGGGAACGTACAGACCCGGCTTCGGAAGCTTGCGGAAAGCAACTGGGACGGGGCTATATTTGCGGCGGCCGGATTGAAACGGCTCGGCCTGGAACGGTATATTTCTTTTGTATTGGACTGGATGCTGCCGGCGCCGGCTCAGGGTGCTTTGGGGGTGATGGTCAGGGAAGATGATTCTGAAACCCGGAATACGATTCAATCGGTTCATGATTCGGATACGGCATTGTGTACGTCTATTGAACGGGATGTATTGCATACACTTAAAGGTGGATGCAGCGCACCGGTAGGAGCGCTCGCTGTGGTGGAAAACAACATGATCCGGCTGCATGTAAATACGGTCTATCCCGACGGCCGGGATATGATCCGGTTTGAAATGCACGAAAAGCGGGAATTGGCTGCAAACCTCGGAAAGAGGGCTGCAGAGGAGGCCCTTCGTCGCGGAGCCGACAAGCTGATACGGGATCTGACAAATGGAGAGTGATATGACCGGGAGCGACAAGCAGCGGATTGTTCTGTCCACACGTCCACTCGCACCCGGTGATGAAAAGACGGCTCGAGCATATAATATCCGCCTTTTATCCTGTCCATCCTTTAGCTACCGATGGATAACACCGCCTCGCAAAGTGCTGGAGGACGTGATGTCAGCATCCCCTGAAGCCTGGTTATTTACAAGCCGCCGGGGCGTTGAGGGATGGCGGCATGTGTGGGTCAACCTGTCGGAAAATGAGAAACCTCTTCGTATTCCGCCTGCCTATGCGGTCGGCGAAGGCACCGGCATGGCCATTCGCGAAAAGTTTGAGGTGTCGGATGTGCGATCGACGGACGAACAGCACGGAAAGGCACTGGCCGAACGTTTGATGGACGATGGTGTGCGTAGTGCGATTCATTTTTGCGGGGCGATACGCCGGACAGAGCTGCGTGATGTGTTCAGGAAAAATCAGGTGGAACTCATCGAAGTGGAAGTGTACCACCGAACAGATATCATGAAAAAGGATACGGAAATCGAGAAGGTTTGCAATGCCGGACAAGTGGACGCGATACTTTTTTTTAGTCCGGACGGTGTATCAGGATTTTATCGTTTGTACGCGTTACCGGATGGTGACTGGACCCCTTTGGCTATCGGGCCGACCACTGCCGATGCAGTACGGAAAGTTACTGGTAGGGAGCCGCGTATTGCTCCGGTTCCTTCATTCCGGGAAATGATCCGGCTTGTGTGATGTTCCGGATAAAAAAACAGCCATCCAAAAAAATTAATCACTGAATCAACCAAATCACATGAACCAGCCGGGATGTATAGCCCAACTTAGAGTGAATAATGAACACGGTTGCACTTTGTGACCGCTTGATTGAAGATAATAGAACTATTGAAATAGCAACTCAATGTTAAAAAATGATTTATATCTGAAAGCACTTGCAGGAGAGTCGGTGTCTCGC
>SLQC01000162.1 GCA_007131625.1 Balneolales bacterium
CTTAAACTTTGTGATGAAACATCTCCGTATGCATTAACCGGTGCGATTTTTGCCAAAAACCGGTATGTAATCAAGCAAATGTCGGATGCACTCCGTAATGCAGCAGGTAATTTTTACATCAATGATAAACCCACTGCAGCGGTCGTCAACCAGCAGCCTTTCGGCGGCGCCCGCAAATCGGGCACCAACGACAAAGCGGGAAGCAAGCAGAATATGCTTCGCTGGCTCTCTTCACGGGCGATCAAAGAATCCAGCGATCCCCCGAAACAGTGGGAGTATCCATATATGGAGTAATTGCAACCCGGTAGATTGCAGTGTGAACTTTTTACAATCCGGATCGTCTAAATTATGTATTTTGCATGTTTTAAAGTTGACCATTCGGCAATTTGCTCTTGTAACCTATTTCAAACTACCTCTTTGAAAACGAACTTTTATATTTTTTTTATATCTCCGTTGATTTACCTGCTGATTATTCTGTTAATGACGGCATGCGGAGGCGGCAATTCAGGTGATCAACGTCCGGGTGGACCAGGTGTCTGGGGTGGCGGCGGCCGGGATGCAACCAGTGTGGAAATTGCCCCCGTATCCACATCTTCCATATCGGACCAGATACGGTCATATGGGACTATCAGATCACAGGATGTTGTCTCCATTATTCCACAGGTGAGTAACAGGATTACCCGTATTCATGCCGACCTTGGGGATACCGTGCAACAAGGTGATGTTCTTGCTTCAATTTATGACGTACCGTTTCGTGACGCACTGGAACAGGTTGAGGCGCAATTCCGCCAGAGCCAGTCCGCATTGCAACGCGATAGCTCTGCTTTTGATCGACAACGCTTACTCTTTGAACGCGGAGCCAGCAGCTCCAGTGAATTTGAAAATGCCAGATCGGCCTACGAAAGCAGTCGGGCTCAGTATGAGTCTTCCCGGGCAGCCCGTACTCAGAGTCGTGAAGACTTGCAGAATACTGAAATCCGATCACCGGTAGACGGTGTGGTTATCAATCGCAATATCGCCGAAGGTGACCTGGCCCGAACCGGCGAACCCGCATTCGAAATTGCCAACCTGGTTGGTTTCGAAACCCGATTGTTCTTGCCGATGCAGGATTGGGAAGATATCAGCATCGGCCTGCCCGTTACTATGAGTCTTTCCAACCGTGACGGAATCGTTGCAGAAGGAGTGGTATCAAGGGTCAGTCCGCAGCTGAATGCCAGTACAGGACTTGGTGAAGTTGTTGTCACTCTGACCGATGCTTATCAGTCCATCCGGCAGGGAGTATTGGTGGAATCACGCATCACCCTTATAACCTATGAGAATACCATTGTAATACCGCGATCGGCTATGATCGAACAGATCGACACATACATCGAACCGGAAACCAATACCGTGGAAATTAGCAGAAATTATATTTCTTTTGTTGCGGAAGGTGATACGATTGCAAGGCAAAGAAATCTGGAACTTGGACTTCAACAGGGAGAACGGGTTGAGATTATATCTGGTCTCGAGGAAGGTGAAAAATTGATTGTGACAGGACAGCGGAACCTGAGTGACGGCGACCGTATCCGGATTGCCGGTCAGATGCGCCAAGCCGGACGAGATCAGCGCCTCGGGGAGGAAGGGCTTAGTGACGGTGAACGTGTCGGTAGAGGTGAACGTGCCGATGGTGGTGAAGGACGCAGCAGTGGTCAAAGCAGATCTGGTGGAAACCGGTAAATAATGAAGAATTTATCAAAATTGGCGGTTAACCGGCCTGTGACTTTTCTGATGGCAAGTCTGATCCTGATTGGGTTCGGGATTTTCGGGTTGATGAATTTGCGGCTCAATCTGTATCCCGATGTGTCGTTCCCGACCGTCACCGTTTATACGACGTACGAAGGAGTGGCGCCGGAGGATATGGAGACTCTCATCACTCGTCCGATTGAAGAGACGGTGGGAAGCGTTTCCGGAATCGAGCGGGTGCGGTCGCTTTCCAGCCAGGGCGCATCGGTTGTACGGCTCAATTTCAACTGGGGTACCAACCTGTTTTACGCCGAAACAGAGGTGAGGAAACGGCTCGATATGATTCGCCGCAGCCTACCTCAGGATGCTGAACAGCCGGTTGTCTTCTCGTATGATCCAAACGATGAACCGGTTGTGGTGCTTACACTCACTTCGAACACCCGGAGTCCGCGCGAATTGCGGACCATCGCCACCCAGCAATTGGAACAGCGGATCGAACGCGTCAGAGGAGTCGCTTCGGCGGCTACTGCAGGAGGGTATGACCGTCAGATCAATATACGGATACGCAATGCACAGATGCGGGCGTTCAATCTAAATATTGCCGACATCGCCAACACCCTGCGACAGGAGAACATCCAGGTGCCTGCCGGCCAGCTTGAAGAGGGAGAAACCACCTATTCGCTGCGCACCGTAGGAGATTTCCGGAATATCGAACAGATCCGAAATACCATTATTGGATCTACCGACGGCAACCCCGTCTATCTAAAAGACGTAGCACAGGTGGAGGACGGTATCGCCCAGCCCATTGGAAACGTCCGTGTACAGGGCAACGATGGTGTCGTGATCAATATTTACCGCCAGAGCGACAGCAATGTGGTGATGGCCGCCGGCGGGGTGATGAGTGCGCTTAATGATCTTCGTACAATCCTGCCTTCCGGTGTGCAGCTCGACGTGCTCACCAATCAGGCAGATTTTATCCAGATGTCGATACGGAACCTGATTATGACCGGTATGCAGGCGGTATTCCTGGTGATGCTGATGCTGCTTCTGTTTTTGCGGAGCGGCCGATCGTCTCTCATCGTCGCCATATCCATCCCGGTATCTATCATTGCGACATTCAGCATCATGCATTGGGCGGATGTAAGTTTGAATATCATTTCGCTATCGGGGCTCACTCTTGCAGTCGGACTCGTAGTTGACAACGCGGTTGTGGTACTGGAGAATATTTTTCGGTTCAAGGAAGACGGAAAGGATGGGAAAACATCGGCGGTTCAGGGCGCGAAGGAGGTAGCTGGACCGGTGATCATGTCAACCTTGACTACGCTTGTGGTGTTTCTCCCAATCCTTTTTGTACCAGGGATCGCAGGTTTGCTTTTTCGGGATCTTGCGCTGACTGTGTCGTTTGCACTAATCGTGTCGGTGCTGGTTGCGCTGACCCTGATTCCGGTTATGGCATCCCGGTTTTTTAACTGGGAACAGCGGCAAAAGCGGGAAATGGAAACCAAAAAGGTATCGAAATCGCAAATGGGAGAGGAGTCGACACAGGAATCGTCTTCCCGGGAATCGGAATTCACCCATGATTCCGCACAGAAAGGAACTCCTCTGCAACGACTGCTCGATTGGCGCCGAAAAAGTATTGCTACCCGGATCGTGAGCATCCCACTGTTATTGGTTTTTCTTCCGCTGTATCCCATTTATCTGCTGATGACCGGGGTATTTCACGCAGTGGGATCGTTTTTCGGAAACAAATTGGCTCCGCGCCTTGGTCAGCTCTTCCAGAAATTGGAGAATAACTATCGCAGCGCAATCAATACTGTGCTTCCCCACAGCGGACTGACCGTGATTCTGGCCTTTGGACTGCTTCTCGCCTCCATTCCTATATTTTACCGGCTGGGCGGGGAGTTTTTCCCAACAGTGGATGAGAACAAAATCGTGCTTGAGGTGCAGCGCGAGCCCGGTGTCAATTTGTTTGAACTTGAGCGAACCATCCAGTGGATAGAGCAGATCATCGATCAGGAAGTTCCTGAAACTCGTCTGGTGGTCTCAGATTACGGTGACAAAACCGGCATCGAAGGAGCGGACAACCCAGGAGGTAACCAGGGAGTCGTGCGCATCGAACTGGTGCCGGTAGAACAGCGGGGCCGCAGTCAGTTTCAAATCACAGCGGAATTACTCGCAGCACTGAAGGATGTGCCGTCTGCAAATATTCGAGAGCTTCGGGAAGATCCGTTGAGCCCGGATGGTGAAACAGGCCTGATCATTCATATATATGGTTTCGACCCGGAAATCCGGCAAGATCTCGCTTACGCGGCTATGGGCCAGATGGGACAGATTGAAGGAATTGCCGGGCTGTTCAGTTCGGTAGACCAGGGACGGCCAGAACTGCGAATCAATATGGATCGAGAGCGGATTGCACGCGTGGGGATGACAACAGCCCAGGTAACCAGTGCAGTTAGTGATGCGGTGCGCGGGGATATAGCCACGACGTTTGTCGACCAGGGAGTCGAATTCGAAGTGCTGGTACAACTGGATCCATTCGATCGCGCCCATTCCGGTCTCCTCGAAGAGATCCAGCTTCGCTCACCTGCCGGTGACTGGATGCCACTTAAAAATCTCGCCCGGATCGACCGCGTCACTGGACCTGCAAGTATCCACCGCATTAACCAGGAACGGATGATTGAGATCAATGCCGATCTGGCAGGACTTGATCTGCGGACCGCTACTGAACGCACCCGGGCTGCACTGGATCAGATTAATTGGCCGGACGGTTACCGCTACGAAGTAGGCGGTGCTGCCGAAGACCAGCAGAGTTCCTTTTTCTATCTGATGATTGCATTCATGATCGCCGGAACGCTTACCTATATGGTGATGGCATCCCAGTTTGAAAGTTTGCTGGAACCGCTGATCATTATCGTCACAATCCCTCTTGCACTGACAGGTGTATTGCTGATGTTATGGGCAACAGGCACACCAGTCAGTGTAACAGCCATGGTAGGACTTGTTCTGCTTACCGGAATCGTAGTGAACAACGGGATCGTAATGATCGACTATATAAAAATTTTGCAATCGCGCGGACAGTCCCGCCATGACGCCATTGTCAATGGGGCCTCACGGAGATTGCGTCCGATACTGATGACCGCACTGACAACTATTCTTGCTATGATCCCGCTTGCACTGCAACTCGGGGCTGGTTCAGAAACGTGGAGTCCGATGGCGCGAACCGTTATTGGCGGTCTGGCGATGTCGACCCTGTTAATGCTTTTTGCTGTTCCCAGCATGTATAACCTTGTCAACAAATTGACCGAAAAGGCAGGATTTAATGCAATATCGAAAGAAGATCCTTTGGCAGATCAGTGATAAATGATAACAGGTTCCGGATTTCATGAACCGTATCCTTAGTCCCGGACAATAGACCCATGAAAAAAATCACCATCACCGAAAGAATTCTGAAGAGGCCAGTGACCGTCATTATGATGTCATTGCTGGTAGTCGGGTTTGGATTGTTTTCCCTGGCGAACCTGAAGGTAACGCTCATGCCGGAATTCAATATCCCTGTGTTAGCAGTATCTGTGCATTATTCTAATGTGGCGCCTGATGACATGTCGCGTTTGGTCGTCGAACCTATCGAAGGCGCGATCATGGGTGTGGAAGGGATAAATCAACTGGAATCGAATGTCAGCAGAGGCCGTTCCTTTATCATTTTACGGCTGAATCAGGGTGTGAATGTGCAGTCGACCGAACTGAAGGTTCGGGAGGCGATCGACCGTATTCGCAGCCAGCTGCCAAGTGAAGCAAACGAGCCGGTAATTTTTCAGTTTGATCCTGACCGGTCTCCCATGATACAGTTGAGCGTAGAGTCTTCAGTTTTGGGACTGGACGATCTGCGACAGTTGTCGGTCGATCTGATAGAACCGAGATTTGAACGGCTGCACGGTGTAGCGTCGGCCGATACGCGGGGAGGACTCAGGCGAAATTTCTATGTCAGTCTCGACCCGGCTGCGATGAGTCGTCACAATGTAGAACCGTCGCAGGTGGTTAATGCCATTCGCAGCAACAATGTGAACCAGCCGATCGGCAGCCTGGTGACAGACCAGATAAGCTACAGCATTCGTGCCGAAGCGATCTACCGGTCGCTTGAAGAGATCGAACAAACGGTTGTGCGCAGAAGTGAGGATGGTATTCCGGTTCGTGTCTCCGATGTTGCAAGTGTCGAAAACACTTTTGCTGACATCGATTCTATTGAGGAAGTCAACGGCAAAAACAGCGTTACGGTACAGATCCAGAAACAGTCCGATGCCAACACACTTGATGTAGCCAAAGCCGTAGTTGCACAAATGCATGAAATGGTACATGTACTGCCATCAAGCGTCACCATGCAGGTATTGAGTAACGAAGGCGATTTCATCGACGATTCGATCAGCAATCTGGCGCAATCAGCGCTGATTGCCCTTTCGGTAGTCGTTCTGATTCTGTTATTATTCATGGGAGGATGGCGAATCGCATTCGTTGTGGCAATGAGCATTCCTGTATCCATCACCGCTACTTTTGCAGCAATGTACTTCGTCGGTATCAGCCTCAATATTATCTCATTAACCGGACTCGCCCTGGCCATTGGATTGTTGGTCGACAACTCCATCGTAGTGACAGAAAGTATTACCAACAAACTGGAGCAGGGGATGAATCGTTTCAAGGCGACTCTCGAAGGCACCAACGAAGTGGCCGGTGCGCTGCTCGGATCCACGTTGACCACCCTCGCCGTCTTCATACCGATTCTCGGCGTGACCGGCATCACCGGCACAGTAACCCGCGATCTTGCACTGACCATTTCCATCGCCATCTCCAGTTCCTTCCTCGCGTCGATAATCCTGATTCCAGTTTTGGCCTCGATATTGATGAAACCAAGCGATTTCAAGCAAAAAAATCTGACTTACCGCTGGATTTCCCGCATCGAAAAAAACTACGGGAAAATCCTTTTTTGGATACTGCGGAACAAGTACGTCGTAGCACTCTTTGTCGTCGCTGTGATTGCCGGGTCGTTATATTTTTTCCGAATAATCCCGGGTGAATTTTTCCCTGAAAGTGATACCGGTGAATTTGACATGCGGGTGGAACTCCCCGCCGGCGCTCAGTTGCCGGCGACAGCCGAACAATTGCGCTCTTATAGCCGGGACTTGCTGGAATTACCCGAAATCCGAACCGTCATCACCAGTATCGGACGCCAGCGACGGTCGACCGAGAGCAATCTCGGACAGATAAAAGTGTTACTGGTCGATCAGCGCGATCGCAGAAGGTCGACCGAGCAAGTGATTCAGCAGGTCGAGGAGATGTTCGAAAATCCGGATATTGAACTGGATTTTTCCGTTGCCGGGTCAGGGCCGGGGGGCTTGCGTGGCGGTCGTTGGGGCGCGAGTCGAGGGGTTGAGGTGACTTTGTATGGCCCGGAGATGCAAATGCTGCGTGATATTTCCTATCGCATTGAGGAACGTATGCTTGAGGAGCCGGAAGTGAGATCTGTCTCCAATCCCCGTTCACGGCCAGGACCAGAGTTTGAGTTTCATCCCGATAGAGAGCGGATTGCGCGTCTCGATGCCGACACCAGGAATGTGGCAAACGCCTTCGGCATTCAATCCCGGGGCAGCCGTGCGGGGTACTTCCGGGAAGGGGGACGGGAAATTGCAATCGAGGTTCGGAATGATCGTAAGTACTTTCAAAACCGGGAGGATATGTTCAGTCTGGAGTTGATTCAGGTGGATGATGTGCGCGTACCGATCACCGCACTTGGATCGTTTGAGTTGCATGAGAGTCTGCAACGGATATCCCGCCGGGATCGTGAAGTGGCACTTGATTTGCGCATAGTGTTTCGGGAAGAGTCGGAACAAAACCGGGACATGGTCGCACAGATTATTTCCGACGAAATCCTGCTGCCAGACGGCTACCGGTATGATTTCAGCGGCAGGCTTCGTTTCCAGGAGGATAGCTCCCGTGAGATGGGGATAGCTTTCATTTTTGCGCTGCTGCTGACCTATATGGTGATGGCGTCACTGTTCGAAAACTTCCGTGATCCATTTATCATCATGTTTACTGTACCGCTTGCTTTCTTTGGATCTTTGCTGCTACTATTTGTTACAGGAACGGCTTTGAGTGTGCCGGCTTATATCGGTATTGTGATTCTTGTAGGGATAGTGGTTAACAACGGTATTGTGCTTGTGGATTATATCCATCAGAAAACAGGTAAAGGAGCTCACAAAGTCGGGGAGCCCATCACTGATCGTGAATATATGATCGCTTTTCTTCAGGCGTGTAAACGCCGGATGCGCCCGATTCTGCTGACGGCTATGACTACCATTTTTTCGATGATCCCGCTGGCACTTGAACTCGGCGTGGGGTCGGAGACCTGGAGCCCGCTTGCCCGATCGGTGATCGGTGGACTTACCTTCGCGACACTGCTTACGCTTTTTGTTGTTCCGGCCATTGTGATAGGAATATCCAAAAAACGTCGCGAGTGGGTGAAAAGGGGTTGGAATGCTAGCGGATCAACAGTATAGGGAACTGTCCCGGATCAGAATTATGACTTGGGTCAAAACAAGCTCCCCGGATCGCAATCAGGCTACATTCAGCATCACGGATACATAGCGGATGCGAATGAAATGTAATCTCTCCTGTCAGTTTTCACGGGATGAAGAGAAAACATCCGACAGATTCGCAATGATGTCAGATACCATAAATTCAAGACCGAATTTCGGATTCCAGCCCCAATCCTCCCGGGCTGCAGAGTCATCAAGACTGTCCGGCCAGTTTGCCGCTATTTGATCACGTTCGTCCGGTACGTATTGTATTTCGAACGAAGGGATAATTTGCTTTACAGCATCTGCCAGTTCTTTCGGTGTGAAACTCATGGCACCGACATTGTAGCCGGTACGTATGCGTATCTGATCACTATCGGCATTCATGATATCATATGCTGCTTTGACAGCGTCATCCATATACATCATCGGCAGTCGGGTGTTGCGGTCAACCGGCGAGACGAAGGGCTTGCCCTTTATTGCAGAGTAGAAGAGATCCACAGCGTAATCGGTGGTACCTCCGCCAGGTTGGGACCGATAACCGATGAGGCCGGGATATCGTATGGAGCGGACATCTACTCCGAATCGCCGGTTGTAATAGGCACACCAGTGCTCCCCGGCGACTTTACTGATTCCGTATACGGTTGTCGGGTGTAGCGGGACATCCTGCGGCGTGTTTTTTCGGGGGGCATCCGGACCGAAAACGGCAATGGTGCTCGGCCAAAAGACACGTTGAACTTGCAGTTCGCGTGCTGTTTCGAGCACATTCAGCAAGCCGTTCATATTGAGCCGCCATGCCAGGGAGATGTTTTTCTCACCATTTGCAGATAGAATCGCCGCCAGATGGTAAATTTCAACGATCTGGTAGTGACTGATGAGTTCGGAGAGGCGTTTTTTATCGAGGACATCAAGCCATTCGAACGGTCCTTTTTCTTTCAATAAGGTATTCTCTCCGATATCAGTGGCAAGGACCTGATTGCTTCCGTATTTCTGCCGGAGGTTGTATACAAGCTCTACACCGAGTTGCCCGGAAGCACCGGTTACCAAAATGGTTTTCGGAGAAGCTGATTCAGGAAATGTCTTGTTTGTAGTTACCATATCAGATGACCCCCTGCTTTTTTCCAACCGACCGGAAAGCAGATACCGCTCGATCAAGATGATCTTTTTCGTGTGCGGCCGAAAGTTGTACCCGGATACGGGACTGGCCTTTGGGAACGACGGGATAGTAGAATCCGATTACATAAATCCCTTCTTCAAGCAGTGCGGAAGCGAAATTTTGTGCGATATTGGCATCGTAAAGCATGATGGGGACAATGGGATGTTCACCCTCTCTGATGTCGAATCCCGCATTGGTCATTTCGGTTCGAAAATAACGGGTGTTCTGTTCCAGTTTGTCGCGAAGTGATGTGGCTTGTTCGAGCATATCCAGGACCTGGATTGACGCTCCGGCGATGGCAGGGGCGAGGGTGTTGGAAAACAGATACGGCCGTGATCGCTGTCGTAGCAGATCCACGATTTCCTGATGCGCTGCAGTGAAACCGCCGGAAGCACCACCAAGCGCTTTACCGAATGTCCCGGTGATGATATCAACCCTGCCCATAACGTCCCGGTATTCATGAACGCCGCGACCGGTTCGGCCGATAAATCCTGTTGCATGGCACTCATCCGACATAACCAGTGCGTCATAGCGGTCAGCCAGATCACATATTTTGTCGAGCTGAGCGATGGTGCCGTCCATCGAAAAGACGCCGTCGGTGACCATAATCCGGTGCCGTGCATCGACCGCCTCCTTAAGCTTCTCTTCCAAATCGGCCATGTCGTTATGGCGAAAGACCATCCGGCGTGATTTGCACAATCGCACACCGTCGATGATGGATGCGTGATTGAGCTGATCGGAGATGATGGCGTCTTCCGGGCCGAAAAGCGGCTCGAAGACCCCGCCGTTGGCATCAAATGCAGCAGCATATAGGATCGCGTCGTCCATACCCAGAAAAGCAGCAATTTTCTGTTCCAGTTCCCGGTGTATGTTTTGTGTACCACAGATAAACCGAACCGACGACATGCCGTATCCATGTGTTTCCATCGTCTTTTTGGCGGCATTGATGATGTCGGGATGGGATGACAGGCCCAGGTAATTGTTGGCACAGAAATTGATGACTTTGGCTCCGCTGTCCGTGGTGATCACAGCACCTTGCGGCGAAGTGATGATGCGCTCCTCCTTATAGAGGCCATCCCTTTTGATGGACGCGAGTTCATCTCTCAGATCTTTTTTCAATGATTGAAACATAAACAGGGATTACGTAATGATGATTGCACATTTTGTAATATGCAGATTATTTACCAAATCCGAACCCTTTCCTCTTCGTTTCGATACATTTCATCCCCCGGCCTAACATCAAACGCGTCGTAAAACTCCGGCATGTTGGAGAGAATACCGATAACGCGATATTTGCCGGGTGAGTGCGGCCCCGTAATGAGCTGACGGCGCAGAGCCTCGTCCCGGAATTTGATCCGCCAGATCTGCCCCCATCCCATAAAGAAACGCTGTTGGCCGGTAAAGCCTTCAATAACCGGAGGCTCTTCGCCGCCGAGAGAGTTCAAATAGGCGCGATAGGCGACATTCACTCCACCCAGGTCGGCGATATTTTCACCCAGCGCGAGTTCACCGTTTATATACATATCGTCGACCGGATTGAATTCATTATACTGATCGATCATGAGTTGAGCCCGCGCCTGAAACTGCTCCTCATCCTCTTCAGTCCACCAGTCACGCAAGTTGCCGTCTCCATCTGACCGCCGACCCTGGTCATCAAAACCGTGACTGATCTCGTGTCCGATCACTGCACCAATGGCGCCGTAATTTACAGCATTATCGGCTTCCACATCGAAAAACGGGGGTTGCAGAATAGCAGCCGGGAAAACGATTTCATTCATGGTTACGCTGTAGTAGGCGTTGACTGTTTGGGGTGTCATGTGCCACTCATCGCGATCCACCTCCTGTCCCAGACGGCTGATATTCCTTACATACTCGCATCGGGCGGTATTCCGGAGATTGTAAATCAGATCGTCGGGACGAATTCTCAGGCAATCATAGTCTCGCCATACGTCGGGGAAACCGATTTTGGTGTTGAATGTCGAAAGTTTGGCAAGAGCCTCTTTCTTGGTTTCGTCGGTCATCCATTCAAGGTCTTTAATGGACTGTTCAAAAGCGATCATCAGATTTTCAATCATCTCATCCATCCGGTCGCTGGCCTCCTGGGGGAAATGGCGATCGATATATAATTTGCCAGTTATGAATCCAAGCGAGTTTTCGACGGCACTGACCGCTCTTTTTTCCCGTTCGCGCTGTTCTTCCTGTCCACTGAGTACTCGGCCATAAAATTCGAAATGGGCTTGATCAAAGTCACTGCTGAGAAGGGAAGCCGACCGGCGCAACAGATGAAACCGGAGGTAGGTCTTCCAGTCATCCAGATCGAAGTCACCCCAGATCTCTGCAAATCCCTTCAGGTAGGTGGGCTGGCGAACTACCAGCTCTTCAATATCCAGCCCGGCATGATCGAGAAAAAGCAACCAGTCAAAACCGGAGGCCGATTCCGTCAGTCCTGAAACATACATTCTGTTATAAGTCGCCTGCCGGTCACGGTTCTCGACTCGCGTCCACTGTATTTCAGCAAGAGCGGTTTCCAGTTTCATGATACGCTCACCAGCCCGGTCACCGTCTGCCCAATCGGTAGCAGCCCAAAGGTTTTGGATGTATCGAAGATAGTGATGCCGGATTTCTTTGCTTTGATCATCGTCGTTGAGATAATAATCGCGATCGGGTAATCCCAAACCGGATTGAGTCGCATAGGTGATATTCCTGTCGGCCTGTTGCAGATCCTGTCCGACATAGATGGCGACAGGACCGCTTTGGCGCAAGCTGTGGGAATATCCGAAGTAGGCGGCCAGTCCGCTTCGTGAGGATAGTGTGTCGATTGTCATAAGGTCCAATGTCATTGGTTGAATACCGAGCTCTTCAATGCGAAGCGTATCCATAAATGCCCGGAACATATCGCCGATTTTCTGAGATTGCGTACCCTCTTCAGCCTCTTGCTCCACCGCTTCCCGGATAATAGCCAGCACATCGGCTTCAGCCTGCTCCCTTAATTCATCAAAACTGCCCCACCGGGCCCGGTCGGATGGGATTTCCGTTTCTTCCAGCCATCTCCCGTTTATATAACGGTAGAAGTTGTCCTGAGGACGGATACTTGAGTCCATGTTGCCAAGATCAACTCCTAGCCCTACTGGTGCTCTCGGTATTCCTGCATTCGCGCTTTCGATGGAATATGCAGTTTCCGGACTGCATGATATCAATAGAAGACCTGCCAGAAATATTGTCCGGCAAATGGCAATAAGCTTCATCGGAATATCAGTCAAGTAAATGGATAAGGAAAGCAGCGTTAAAATAAGCTTGCAATCTAATAAATCATTCCCGAATTTTCAGTAACTCCTGACCAGTTATGCCTTGTTTATCAGATACTTCAGTAATGGAAATAACTTTTCATATTCATAGCGGTGATGCAGCCACCTTTCTATTGCGTTTAATATAACTGAAAGTAGACAAATAGAACATTACGATTCATTTATAAACCATGTTCGGCATAACTCCAAAAGCATTCGATTCCGTTGTTATCGAAACGTTCCTTTGGGGACACATCTGTGTTTGTTTGTGTTTGCCCTCGATAACGTAAAATCCGGTCAGTTAATGTGCAACCGGTAGGCCGGCACACCTAAAAAGTACGCGTTGAGATTCTCCAAATAGTACAGTCCGGGAGAATCATTCAGGGGTCAATTCCCTGACCATTATTTGAATTTTCAGACAGTACAAATATATAAGCTATTGCACCCCGAATTTTTTAAATTAGCATGGTTATTACATTTACTATCCTTGGTTTTTCTGCTGCCAAAAATGTAAAATATCGGAATGATTTATCTTGGTCATCCATGTAGTTATTGAACTATGCAGAAGTGAAATAATCGGGTGAAATGAATTAGCAATAGATTATATTTATGGAGAAAATTTATTTAATACTTGCTGTAGCTCTAAGCTTTGTTATTTCAGGTTGTTCATCTGCTCAAAACATTCATCATAAAGAGGTTGAATTGTACAGCTGGGTCGATTTTCCTGTTGTGGCGGAAGGAGCTGCAAGTGGTATCGATAAGTGGGATGTTCAGGGTGTATGCACATGGACACACGAAGAAAGCGATGCCAAGCGCACAAGCCTCGTATGGTATTCCGGGTCGGACGACACCTACGTCTATCGCTTCGGGGCATCGTTTGAAGGTCGCTGGACCTGCATCACCCAATCAACGGTCGAAGCACTCAATGGTCTGCAACTAACAGTTGATGTCGTACCATCGAGCAACCCTCAACGCATCGGATGGAGTGGCCATATCCCTGACAAGCCGACCGCTTGGGCACGCCAGAAAGGACCGGAAGGCCAACTCGATATTCGTACGCCGATCCTCATCATGATGCCGCATATTAAGCTTTGGTATGATAATCCGGGCAGAATGCGAGAATTCGTATCTAGATTCAACGAGACCCACGGTTTCAATGGCGGCCACATTCCCACGATTGGTAGTGGTTGGTTTGAAGCCGGTTCATCAGGCAGTCTCAGCAATTCGCCTGTGGCACCGGATGTACGAACTTTTGAAGCACTGGAAGTTGCAGCCACCGAATGGTCCGATCGAGGAGGCTGGCTCCACATTTGGATGTGGGGAAAAGGAACAGGACAAGATTTCAATGATTTGCCAGGCGGTTACAGTGGCGATCACAGTCAACGGATAAACCGTTATGTTGCAGCCCGCCTCGGTCCGGTACCCGGGTGGTCGATGGGTATCGGTTGGGATGTTGAGTTCTGGATTGAGGAGGACGGCCTCAAATGGTGGTTAGACGATATCATCCCGCAGCTCGGCGGCTGGCATCACTGGATAGGGCACCGGTATTCGGACAGTGACATCGGAGAAGGGCGTGATCCTGAACCAGCCAATGAAGGGAGGTACCTTTCACGTGGTATTAAGTGGAATACTTTCCGACCGGGCAGCGAGCAGTATGCCGGTTGGGAACACTGGCGAACGACAACGGACGATAGTGAGATCGACACTGGCCTCCAAGTGTTTCATGACCGGCCAATGATGAGTGAGGACCGGTTCAGGAGACGGGATGACGCATGGCGGCAGAAGGATATGCTAACGGATCAAGAGATCCTTGATGAAATTCCGCGATGGGCGAAAAGGGGAGTCGCAGCGATATACGGGCGGTTGATTAATATCAGCAGCAACGAGGGCAGTGAAGACTGGCCTAATAAGGCGGAAATCAAGTCTGTAATAAATCTCCACGATGAAGACCCAAATGTTCCTGATAAGTAATATGGAAGCTTAAATTTACTGAAGCTCCCCGGTCATGATTTCCATATATTCCCTCACGTGACGGGAACATTGGTCGACATGTATTGGCGTCGTATGGTGGGGGTGATTGCAAGGTTTGTCGAAGATTGTAGTGATTTCCGGTGTGATTCGTTCGGAAAGAAAATATTTTTCGGGAATATTTTAGAATTAAGTGTTATTCTGATTGCTGCGGCAATTGTTGATTCACCCGATGTCGCATTTAAACTGTCTGTTATTATGATTTAAGCGGACAAATGGTGCATCCATGTTTCATGTGTTTATTTTTTTATTCAAAAGACAGAGGTAATGTCCATGACGGGAATAAACATGCTCCTGTGTGTCGGGTTGCCGTCATGGCCATTTCGCTTACGCGTTTCACTGAGCATGCGTTTAAAATTTTTGATTTATAAGGTCACATGGAGCACCCATGTTTTAATCATACGCCTGTGTGGCAAAGATTTTGCCATGGGTGTTTCATCTTGCAACAGTATATAAAAAGTTACAATTGTGGATGTTTCTGGTATCGAAAATCGGGTTTTTGCTTATAAGATTTCGGGATTATCTTTTTCAAATGAGTCCAATAAACCGTGGATAATAAAACGTATTGTAAAAAACTTTAATCAATAACAAACAGGTTCAAAAAGTATGGAAAGAAGGAAAATATTATTAGATGAGTCGGAAAAACCTTCTCACTGGTACAACATTATGGCAGATATGTTGAACAAACCGCAACCTCCACTCAATCCAAAAACAAAGCAGCCGGTTGGACCGGAGGATCTTGCTCCACTTTTTCCGATGGGACTGATCCAACAGGAGGTATCGACGGAGCGGTATATCGAAATACCCGACGAGGTTCAGGATATTTACAATATATGGAGGCCGTCACCACTCTATCGCGCACGCGGACTCGAAAAGTTACTTGATGCACCGGTTAAAATTTACTACAAGTATGAAGGAGTAAGTCCAAGCGGCTCCCACAAACCAAACACAGCAGTAGCTCAGGCGTACTATAACAAACAGGAGGGTGTGAAAAAGATTACCACCGAGACGGGGGCTGGGCAGTGGGGCACCGCACTTTCATTTGCCTGTGCGCAATTTGATTTGCAATGCGAAGTCTACATGGTGCGGATCAGCTATGACCAGAAACCGTATCGCAAGATCATGATGAACACTTTCGGGGCGGATGTCTATCCATCCCCCAGTGACCGCACAAATGCGGGACGAAACATACTGGCGTCTGATCCCGAGTCGAGCGGAAGCCTGGGGATAGCAATCTCCGAGGCGATTGAAATGGCGCTGAAAGATGAAACCAACAAATATGCGCTGGGATCGGTACTCAATTATGTATTGTTGCATCAGACCGTGATTGGACAGGAGGCGATCAAGCAGCTCGAAATGGCCGGCGACTACCCGGATATTATCATTGCACCGTTGGGAGGGGGATCCAATTTTGCCGGAATATCCTTCCCGTTTATCGGGAAAAACATCACAAAA
>SLQC01000052.1 GCA_007131625.1 Balneolales bacterium
TGGTATGATAATGTTGACAGAACTGATTCCGTAACCGTCCAATGGAGTATAATATCCGAAGGGTTATACAATGCTATCGGAGTGAATGAGGGGCGTTCAATGGGCGGAGTCATCCGCGCTGATCATGAAAGCTGGCATAACAACCTGTTTGCCCATAACCGGCACCGTACCCCCTATATAGATGAAAAGCGACCCATGAGGAGTGATGAGGGAGATATTAAAGTCGAATTGTTTAATAATGTCATGTACAACTGGGGAATGTTAAGTACTTACGGTGGAGCAGATGGAAATATCATTAATAATTACTATAAACCCGGACCTGCCGGTGATGTTGGAGAGTTTCCACGGTATCAGGATATGATAATTCGGCTGGATAACCCAGGCAGATTCGATGTCGAACAACGGGACTTCCGGTTTTACGTAGAAGGCAATTATATGTATGGCCATTCGCACATCACCGCGGACAACTGGGATGGCGGCGTACAGTTCAGAAATACCAGCGAAGAGAACAACCGGGCACATACACCGTTTGATTATCCAAGTCTTGGTAAAGAGATCGGTGCCGAAGAAGCGTTCGAAAAGGTATTGGAAAAAGCGGGAGCCTCATTGAGCAGGGATGCCATCGATAAACGCATTGTCGAAGAGGTGCGGAACGGTACGGCTCAATTCGGAGGCGATTATGGAACCGGATCCGGTATCATTGACTCGGGCCAGGACGTTGGCGGCTATCCCGAACTTCGATCCGCCGAGGCGCCGGTGGATTCGGACGGCGACGGGCTGCCGGACTGGTGGAAAGAAGAGCATGATCTGGAAGTCGGTGATCCGGATGAAGGGAATCGTGACCACAACGGCGACGGTTACACCAATCTTGAAGAATATCTGGCCTGGCTGGCCGATCCCGACGACCGGTTTCTGGATCGTCATCCTTCATATACCGAATACATTCCGGGTCCGGTGCCATTACGCTATCCAACGACGAATTCGCTCGGTGTGGAGAAGCAGCCTGTTTTTTCATGGGAACCGGTGGATGATGCCGTCAAATATCAATTTCTGTTGCTTGACAGCATGACTGAAACGGTTACAGACACCATTGTAAAAAATATGGAATTTGAATATCCTGTGGAACTGAATGCCGGTATAGCTTCTGACGGCCGCATGCAATGACCAACCGGCCGAGGAGGAAGACTGAGTGGAGGCCGAATCAAAAATGCGACGCTTGTAAAACTATAATTATCTATCTACCTTGAAGTAAGGTCTCTATGCTGAATTCTCTTATACAAAAAAAACCACACATATGAGCGACCAAACTGACAAACAGGTTATTAACAGAAGACGTCTTTTTGCAGGGATATGCCTTGCCCTTGTGCCGACCGGAGCGCAATTCTCGCTTATTGCCAATGTCCTCGGCCAGTGGAAGGTGGATTTTCTTCTCAGCAACGCACAAGTAGGGCTTATCGCTGGAACGGGCATCGGTGCAATGGCCGTCTCTCTGCTTTTGATCGGCCCCTGGCTGGAAAAGTTCGGGATGCGGAAGGGAACTGCCATGGCCTTCTGCGGCCACATTCTCGGTTTGCTGGTGATTATTTCGGCGGTAACGTTAACCGGTGACCCGGCCGCTTTTTGGGTGCTCCTGATAGGGGCGATGATTTTGGCGATCGGGAACGGGATGATCGAGGTGGCAGGCAATCCTTTGACCACCGCGCTTTACCACGACGACAAGACGACAAAACTAAACTTGTTCCATGCCTTTTTTCCCATCGGCATCGTCGGCGGCGCGTTGATCGGTGCCGGGCTGAATTTACTTGAGGGCGGCCCGCTCCACTTTATGTACCATTGGACCTTCCAGTTGGGGATCATCGGTATTCCGATGATCATTTATGCCGTCATGGTGCTCCCGCAGAAGTTCCCCAAAACCGAATATGGGGAGTCGGGTCTGCCGTTTTTGGAGATGTTCCGTTACGCGTTTTCGCAGCCGCTTCTTTACCTGATGGTAGCCATGTTGGGATTGGCGCTTTGCATCGAGCTCGGGAGCGGACGCTGGCTCGGGGAAATTTTCTATCATGCGGAGTTCGGCGGTTATGCGATTCTGCTTGTTGCTTGGTTCAGCTTAATCATGATTGTTCTGCGGATATTCGCGAGCCCCTTCGTTCGCTGGCTCACACCTCCAGGTATGCTTTTCGTTTCGGCGTTGATCCTGGGTATCGCCCTCCTGGTTTTCTCCGTCGCGGAAGGGCCGTTTACTGCGTTCCTGGCGGCGACACTTTTCGGGATGGGTGTAGCGTTCAATTTCCCGACCATAGTGGGTATCATTTCCGAACGGTTGCCAAGAGCAGGCTCACTCGGAATCATTCTAGTAATGGGAGCAGGACTTTTGATCGGCGGATTGGTCGGAACTCCGGGAGTCGGATGGATCGCCGATACCCAGTTGGCCCGCTATCTTGACGAGGACGAACGCCGTGAAGAAGTGGCGGCCGTGCTGTTTGGCGAAGAAGGCGCCGAGGGTGTTTTCCGGCAGGAGCTTGTGCGAATCGAGGGTATTACTGTGGAAGAGCTCTTGGACGAGGGAGTCCCGTACGTTCCGGAGGATTTAGAGTTGGTGCTGGGCCTGATCTCCGAGGCAAGGGAAGACTTTCAGGCTCATAACGAGCGAATCGTGGGTGTTGCCATTCCTCGTGCTATGCGGGAGATTGGTGCGGTGCCCATGGAACACGAAGTCGTTAACAGGAGCCAAGAGCTCATTGGTCCGGCCGAGGCCTGGGGCGGCCAGCGAGCACTGCTGCTGATTTCGCCAGCTGCTTTTCTTATGATGATCGTCTTCGGTATCATGTTTCTCTACGATAGGAGACGAGGCGGATATCAAGCCAGAAAGTTGACGGCTGAAACGACCGAAGAGGAACATTAGCCCTACTTTAACTATCAAATACTTTATCTTTACTGATAGTTTATTATAATAAAAATGATCAGGGGCAAAAGACTTTACCATTCGATTCCCTGTCTGCATCTTTAAGAAGAGTAATAGAACCAGACTTTATTTATTCTTCCTTCCAGATCTTAAGAATGGCAAGAATTCTTTCCCGGGTTTCAGCACTTAATTGAGCTATTTCTTCTTCATTCAACAAATCGTTGCCATAATACATCACTAATTGATCCAGTGCTTTGGAACGACTGAAACCATCGAACATGTGAGCCAGCTTCTTATCGCCATCGCGAATAATATTGTACATCTCAATATATCGTTCATGGGCATCTTCTTCATCCTTATGAATAATCTTATCAACATCTCCCATCACTTTCTTGCAATATCGTTCCAGGGCCAAAGGTCTCAATTTCGTAAACGTTTTCCAATCGCTTTCTTTAATTCGATCATTCATAACCGGAGTACCTTTACTAAAGGATTTGATAAATCAGTCAGTTACTTCTGAGTTATCAGTGGGTTGTCTGAATTTTTTTAATGACTTTTTTGCCCCGCTTCTTGTACCTCTCCAATAACTCTTTACGAGTCAATTTTTTGGTCTCCTCGTAATTCTCATCACGAATAGACCGAATCGCTTTAACTGCATTAATTTTTTTATTCCTCATAATTGGTCACCTCACGTGGGGAATAAATATCAATGGATTTCAGCCCGTTTTCAATGTTAACGGCATTGAAAAAACGTATTTTGTCATAATGTACAATATGGCGAAAATTCCAGCTAACCAAAACATCCACATTGGTCAGCGAAGCCAGAGCTGTGAGTAAGGCATCATCGCGAATGCAATCGGCCAGTTTGTCGATCAGCCCGATCTGTTGATCGGTCTCGCTGAGCAGAAGTGCCCCCGCGTCCGAAGACAAGTCCTGACCGGTAAAGCGAAGATCCACGGTTTTCTTACCAACTTGCGAGAGCGGGAATATCTCGGTTCGTGTATCTTGTTGAAGGTCGATTTTTTTATGGATAAGGTAGGCTAGGAAACGAACAATTTCGGCTGGAGTCAAAATATTTTGGATTTTACAGTTTAAGAGCATTTCTACTGCGGCCCGGCATCAATAAAATTAAATCCTTTATCAGGCATCTACAGGGAGTTGATTTCATTTTCGGATCTTCGACCGGGCTATGGTCAATTCTGTATACTCTGGATCAGTGTCCGGATAAAAAAGTGATTGTGGCTGGAATAGGCCTAATGGGGGGTGGCCATTTTTACGGAAAGGACGAATTTAGAAATGAAGACAGTATCAAGGATTTCCTGATTGCAAAGAATCTTAAAAGGGAGGCCAAAGACCGGTTGGTTACCACAGATCCAAACTTTGTCGAACGGGTTGGAGTAACACTATGGGATGGTACCGTACTGGAGAAAGCAACAATCAATAAATAGGGTCTGCTGATTTTCTCGGGTGATCTTCCATATCAAAATGCTTTCAAATTTGGTTGATCTACCCAAGACAGCATTAGTTGATGGTTAAGGTAACTCCAAACGGGACATAGCCGGCCGGCAGCACATACA
>SLQC01000170.1 GCA_007131625.1 Balneolales bacterium
GGAGAAGGACGGAGAAATAACCCTGCAGCCAGAACCTGATTTCAAGCTGGAAAGCAATCAGAAAATTATCCTCATCGTTACGCTGGAATCAGAGAAGAAATTCTGGCAGTATTACAGCGACGGTAAACCATCGGAAGGGCGGCGAAGATTCCTCTTAGAGAGAATTCGCAATTCGATACCGTTGCCGAAAGAGAGTGTCGATGAAAAGCAGTAAGTTGCTATCGACTATAGTCGATATTTGCTTACATATCAAATTTTGTTAAAATGATGGATGGAATTGGTAAGGGTAATTATTCCAGACGTGAGTTCATAAAGAAAAACTCACTTAATGGATGATATATATAACGCACTGGAAAAAAATCCATAATAATTCCTCCAATTTCAAAGCCGGTCTTTAACCGGGCAGTAATCGGGCAGTGATAACATATATATATTAGATCAGATCAAATATGACAGGTCAGATCTGACCGGCCGGCCTCCATAAAAAGTTTCTAAATCCATATTTAAGCCATTCCAGGTTACAATTGTGTTTCTCAGTGGCAATACAATGGCATTTACACACCCACTGGCAGCACGATCCTGTAGATTTCGTCTCCAGTGATGCACAGTGTAATGAAGTGTTGTTCTGCGAGAACAATAACTTCGGATCCGATCACTGCGAGAGCATGCAAAAACACAGCTTCGAAGTGAACCCCAAAGGATCCAGTCTGGACGGTGCTACGTAAACGGGCAAACCGCTCGTCCGGTGCTGTGGGGGAGCAGCGAGGTGACAAACCGAACTATCCGTAAAATTTACGATTCCGGTACCCAGGAGGAACACCACCCAGCAGGATGAACAGGTCCTGCAAACAGAGTGCAACCACCGCATTGTTCTCCGTGCTGATCGGCGACCCAATATTCGCAATTATCGCAGCGCTCAGCAGGATTTGGTGTTTCGGCTACATAATTGAGGGCGTCGCGAAGCTGAATATCCGATTCGCTGAGTCCGGACAGGTCGCCACACGGATCAACCGCTTCTTCGCCATTTCCGCATCCCTTTAACAAGACTCCGGCACCGGCTCCGGCAAGGCTAAGCATGGAAATTTTACCCAGAAAGGCTTTTCTGCTGATCGAATTATTCTTGCTCATAACTTATCTATTAGGTTATTGGACACATTTCATTGCTGTAAATTATCAGTATTGTACATCAGGCAATACTTATAACATAACACCTGAAGCCAGGATTCCAAAACCGATTAGTAAAAAAAACAGGCGAAACCGGGTGGAGAATAAAATTGGACGGATCAGAAAGCCGTAACTCCACCGGTGCTCTGACAGCCATTCATAATAATGGATGCGGTGCAGAGCACCCACTGCGACGGTTACGTGGCCGTGCAGAATAGTGAGCACAAAAGGAAATGAAAAGCAGAAAGTACCGGCATGAATCAACAGGTCAGGCAAGTCAAACCGAAGTGCAAAAACCGCATATGGCCATGCAAACAGTAGAAAGAGTGGAGGAGTGAGCAGGATGTTTATCCAGCTGATCCTCCGGAAATTCTGATCACTTAATTCCGCTCTGTTCACTGATTTCCTGGTTTTTGCGCTTCTTCAATCGCCTGTCTCCGGGCTTGTTCAAATTCGTCTCCCGCTGTCCACTGCCGAAGTGAGTCTTCATTGGCGATGCGTTTGGCGACACGGTAGATCAGCTTCATATCCTCCACAGCACCGGAAAGATCCCACCATTCGTGTACTCTGTCGTGTACCGTATGATAAATGTGCGAGCGGTACTCCTCCACCTGATCAAGATAGTTCTCCGGTTTGTCAATAAATTCATTCCCCTGGTTGGGATAGAGCGCCGGTATTCCCTGTCGTGCAAAAGAAAAATGGTCGGACCGGTAATAGAATCCCTGTTCAGGATTCTGGTCCGGTTTAACAATACGGTTCAGATGGGCTGCCTCTTCTTCAAGCAGATCGTCGATATCAGACCGACCGTAACCGATGGTGACGATATCACGGGTTTCTCCGAAAATGTTGGTGGCATCGAGGTTTATGTTTGCAGAGATATCGCCTTGATGAATCGGTGGATTTTCTGCAAAGTACTGTGAGCCGAGAAGACCGGACTCCTCTGCCGTTACAGTCACGAAATAGAGGCTTCTTCGCACCGATTCCGGATCAATGCTGTACAGACGGGCAAAGTTGAGCACTTTGCTTACACCGCTGGCATTGTCCCAGGCGCCGTTGAAAATGGAATCGCCATCAACGGGTTCTCCATATCCCAGGTGATCGTGATGGGCGGAAAAGATGACAGCTTGATGGTCAAGTTCCGGGTCTGATCCCGGGAGTTTTCCGACGACATTGGTTCCCTCGATGGAACGGTAATCGGCGGCGAGATCTATATTCAGTGAAACGCTGTTCAGCGGAACCGGTTTGAAGTCGGGATTCTCTGCTTCAGCCAGTAATTCGTCAAGATCGAGTCCGGCCATTTCAAAAAGGTGGCGGCTTTGATCATGGGTCAGCCATCCCTCAAATTCGGTATCGTGCCCCTCCTCATCAAATACAAAGAACCGTTCGAGACTCCAGCTGTTGCGAACCACATTCCAGCCGTACCCGGCTGTTTCATCGGTGTGGATGATGATCGCACCCAGGGCACCCTTTTCAATAGCCTGTTCGTATTTATAGGTCCAGCGACCGTAATAGAGCCGGTTTCCGCCGTCGAATCGATCTTCAAAGGTCACCGGGTTGAAATTTTTGAAGACGAGAATCTTACCTTCGACATCCACTCCCTTGAAATCATCCCAGTCCTCTTCCGGGGCTTCGATGCCGTATCCGACATAGAGGAGTTCCGCATCCCGGATCGAGACGGTTTCCTGGACATGAGCAGGCCAGGCCATAAAATCGTCCTGATAGGAGAGATCGGCTGTTTCGTCGGCAGTCCTGAACGAGAGTCTGGTATGTCCGGTGGATTGTCCCATAAGGGGAACCGACTGACGGAAAGTACCACCTGGCATACCAGGTTGGATGCCGTACTTCTCAAACTGGTCGATGATGTAAGAAATGGTTTTCTCTTCATAGATTGTACCCGGAGTTCGGCCACCGAATTCATCCGATGCGAGGATTTCAATGTGTTCCAGCAGATGGGCTTCCGTGAGTTCACCGGGAAGGAGATAACCGGGGTCGGACGGAGTACATGCAGTGAAAAAAATCAGGATGACGGGGAGAAGATACCGGAGTGGTTGAATGACAAGAGAAGGGAGTGTTGTTATCATGTGTTTATATAATGGAATAAGATTTTTGATGTCACATGGAGCACCCATGGCTTTAATCATGCCCCTGTGTGCCGGGTTGCCGTCATGGGTATTTCATGATAAAATAATATTGCATCATATCCTGCTTGCAATCAGCATTTCTATATCACGGTATGGCATGTCGAAAAGCTGAGCAAGGGATTTTTTTGTGAGTTGGTTTTTATAGACATACGTGCCGTTCCTGAGACTGACGTTGGTCCAAAGTGATTCGCGAATGCCGCCGGCATCGCCGATATCGAGCAGGAAGGGAACAAGAAGGTTGTTCAGAGCGGTGGTGGCGGACCTTGCTGCGTTGGCGGGTATATTCGGAACACAGTAGTGGATTACATCGTTGTGAACAAAAACGGGATCGGAATGAGTAGTCGGATGACTTGTTTCGATACACCCGCCCTGATCGATAACGGCATCTACTATAACACTGCCGGCTTTCATGCTTTCCACCATGGTGCTGCTAACCCAACAGGGGGCGCGATGACCTTCCACCATGGCGGCTCCAATTACAACATCGGCCACTTTCAGAGCAGAGGAAATGTACTGATGAGTGGCCATGGCAGTTATGATCCGGCGGTCCAGGGAGTTTTCGAGATGACGGAGCTGTGCCAGGTCGTTGTCCATCACAAAAACCTGGGCGCCGTAACCGAGGGCGGTACGCGCGGCGTACTCTGCAATGATTCCCGCTCCAAGGATGACGACTGTGGCGGGTGGTACCCCTGATATGCCTCCCAGTATGATACCCTGACCATCCTGGTTGTTTTCAAGATAATGGGCTGCGATCTGTACAGACATCGAACCGGTGATCTCATGCATCATACGGACAATAGGAAAACTGTTGTCAGGTGCTTTGATAAACTCGAAGCCAATGGCGGTTACATTCTTCCGGATCAGCTCCTTGAGGTAAAGTTCTGTGGTGTTGCCGAGGTGAAGTGCGGAGATGATCACCTGGTCGTGCTGAAGAAATTCATATTCGGTTTCATCAGGAGGGGCGACCTTCAATATGATTTCGGAGTGTTTATAGAGCTCCTCTGTTGACCTTAAGACGGTTGCTCCTGCCTCGGAAAAATCGTGGTCCGAAAACCGGGCATCTTCTCCGGCATCGTTTTCGATGCACACGTCATGTCCGTTTGCTTTTAGCACCGAAACTCCTCCGGGTGTCACCGCAATGCGACGTTCGTCCTTGGAACGTTCCCTGGGTAATCCTATCTTCATGCTGACCCGGGATCCGGTGTGCTCATCGGGTTTTTCAAGTGTTTTTAACCCGAACTGATGCGCCACCTGATAAGGGTTCATTATTTCCATGTGCTGGTGATTTATGAGGTGTTGAATATGCGATAGTGATCCCCAATAAGAATCGCATCGTATAAAATTACATGATATGGGTACGTTTTACAAATCAGCTGTACGATATGACCATTCTTGCGGTTCCGACTTCATGAAAACAGGCACTTATGTCCATTAAACCTAAAAAATCGCTTGGACAACATTTTCTCAAGGACAGTCAGGTGGTCGGGAGGATTGCTGCAAGTCTGAGTGCAGATGCAACCGACCGCATCATTGAAATTGGTGCGGGTACTGGTGCACTTACCCGCGAGTTGGTTCGGCGGTGTTCTGATCTGCATGTTTTTGAAGTGGATCAAAGGTTGGTGGAGATGCTGCAGCAGGAATTTCCCGGAATAACACTACACCCCAGAAGTATTCTTGATGCCGATTTTTCCAGTCTCACAGAGGGATTGACTAACAAGCTGTATATAACAGGTAATTTGCCTTACTATTTGACCAGCCCGATACTGTTTCTGGTGCTGGATCAGTGCGATCTGTTTGCGGAAGCGGTATTTATGATCCAGAAGGAGGTGGCGGAGCGGTTAGTCGCCAAACCACGGACAAAAGCATACGGTGTTTTGAGTGTCCAGACCCAGGTGTTGGGTCGGGTTGAGTTGCTGTTTTTGGTACCTCCTCATGTTTTTTATCCGCCTCCAAAAGTGGAGAGCGCTGTGATCCGGTATCGTCCGGGCAACAGCCGATATCCGGGATCGGTTCGTGATCTTGATGTTCCATTAAATATATTTAAATCGGTAGTCCGGACCGCATTTCAACAGCGCAGAAAAAAATTGTCAAATGCATTGAAACAGCTGTTTGAAGACGGATTTCCGGACGGTTTTGATGCCGGGAGGAGAGCCGAAGAGTTGGAACCGCACGAGTTTGTGGCGCTTGCCCGGTGGCTTGCCCGTATCGGGTAAATTCGAAAAAGTAGAATGGCACTCTCGATACCAAGAGTGCTAAAATGTAAAAAATTCCTCTTGCTTCTATGAAGGACATTTATTATCATTGAACCGAATAAAAAATTAGCACTCTATATGTCAGAGTGCTAACCATAATAACCATCATAAAACTTAAAAGACAGCTATGGCAAGCATTAAACCACTAAGCGATCGTGTATTGATTCGCCCTGACTCTGCCGAAGAGAAAACAAGCTCCGGAATAATCATTCCAGATTCGGCAAAGGAGAAGCCTCAGCGCGGTACTGTAGAAGCCGTTGGGGAAGGCAAATATGAAAATGGAACCAAAATCGGAATGTCCGTCAAAAAAGGTGACAAAGTACTCTATGGCAAGTATGCCGGTATGGAGGTTGAAATTGACGGAGATGAGATGATAATCATGCGTGAAAGCGACATTTTGGGTATCCTTTCCTGATTACAGACCGGCGATAGGCTTGCACAGAACATTGCATGGAGTGCAAGTTAAACCTGAACGTCGGAAATCATTGCTGATTTTGAAGTAAGAACCATAACATTTAAATAAAAGAATTCTGACCTATGTCAAAACTAATTAGATATAACGTAGAAGCTCGAGACGGCCTCAAACGGGGTGTCGACAAATTGGGCAATGCCGTAAAAGTAACCCTGGGCCCCCGCGGCCGCAATGTTGTCCTTGAGAAATCCTTTGGTGCGCCGACCGTGACAAAAGACGGTGTGACGGTTGCGAAGGAGATTGAACTCGAAGACAAACTGGAGAACATGGGTGCGCAAATGGTGCGTGAAGTTGCTTCCAAAACGTCTGATATCGCCGGTGACGGCACCACGACCGCAACCGTTCTTGCTCAATCCATCATCCAGACAGGACTCAAAAATGTCACAGCCGGAGCAAATCCGATGGATCTCAAACGTGGGATAGATATTGCGGTTCGAGCCATTGTCGCCGAGCTGAAGAAAATCAGCCGCGACATCAGCGACCGCAACGAGATCGCACAGGTTGGAACCATTTCAGCCAACAACGACGAATTTATCGGTAATCTGATTGCCGATGCCATGGAGAAAGTTGGCAAGGACGGAGTTATCACCGTTGAAGAAGCCAAGGGAACCGACACGTATCTGGAAACCGTGGAAGGAATGCAGTTTGATCGAGGTTATCTGTCACCCTATTTTATTACCAATTCCGATAAGATGACCACCGAGCTGGAAGAGCCCTACATTTTGATCTTCGACAAAAAGATCTCCACGATGAAGGATCTGCTTCCGATTCTTGAAAAAGTGATTCAGACCGGCAAGCCGTTGTTGATCATCGCCGAAGATATCGAAGGAGAAGCGCTAGCCACGCTTGTGGTTAACAAATTGCGTGGAACTCTCAAGATTGCTGCTGTCAAAGCTCCCGGATTTGGTGATCGACGTAAAGCGATGCTTGAAGATATCGCCATTCTTACCGGCGGAACCGTTATCTCTGAAGAGCGTGGTTACAAACTGGAGAATGCTACAATTGATTTTCTTGGTCAAAGTGCCCGAATCTCCATCGACAAAGACAACACCACAATTGTCGACGGAAAAGGTAAAGACGATGATATCAAAGCGCGTATCAACCAGATCAAAGTGCAAACTGAAGAAACCACATCCGACTATGATCGCGAGAAGCTCCAGGAGCGTCTTGCCAAGTTGAGCGGTGGTGTGGCTGTGCTTTACATTGGTGCTGCTTCTGAAGTTGAGATGAAAGAGAAAAAAGCGCGTGTGGAAGATTCATTGCATGCGACGCGTGCTGCTGTGGAAGAAGGTATCGTGGCAGGTGGCGGTGTGGCGCTTCTGCGCTGTGCCCACGCGCTGGACGGTCTGAAGGGGGAAAATCCGGATCAGGAAGTCGGGTTTAAAATCATTGCCCGGGCACTGGAAACACCGCTTCGCATTATTGCGAGCAATGCCGGCGTAGAAGGATCGATCGTTGTACAGAAAGTGAAAGAAGGCAAAGACGCTTTCGGATACAATGCCCGAACCGAAGTGTACGAAGATCTGACTAAAGCCGGTGTCATCGATCCGACCAAAGTGACCCGAATCGCACTTGAAAATGCGGCTTCTGTCGCCGGATTAATGTTGACTACCGAAGCTGTAGTTACAGAAAAGCCGTCTGACGATGACGACAAAGGTGCCGGCGGTGGCGGCCCAGATATGGGCGGCATGGGTGGCATGGGTGGCATGGGCGGTGGCATGGGCTTCTAAACAAGCCTGTGTGAAGCGCTGTGGACCGGCTTCCGGTCCATCTGTTCATCACCGTTACATTGACCCGATATTCCGGTATTATTCCGGGGTATCGGGTTTTTTTGTGGTGTGCCCGGCATAGTTCATTGAATCAACGGGGCAGATTTGCCTGTCTAACCATCATCTGATACTTTTAATGGTTAAATGAACAGTCGTATTATCCGGAAACGTTAGTTCGGTGGCGTGATAGAGCAGGTAAGAGTATCTTAAACGGAGAAAGTTATCTGCCCGGCCAATTCTTGGATAGATTGATGAACTTCTCATATAAATAGTATAACAGTATCATTGAACTTGGTTATTCAATTGATTACATCATATATTCTCAAATGGACGGTTGTGAATATTACATTCTTTGAATGTAATATTTTATGAGCTGTCTTTTTTTAGTAAGTTGAGTGCTATGGTTTTTTCGTTTAAAAAAGTGAAAAAAAACATAAACATATCATTATAATCTATTTCATATACTATGTCACAAGCTACCTCTTTACAAAAATTAGCCTTAAACGGCGGACCGAAATCGGTGACCAGTAAAACAGTTGGTTGGCCGAATCTGGATGAAAAGGCAATAAAAGCAGTTGAAAAGGTTTTGCGGTCTGGTAAAGTCAATTACTGGACAGGGCCGAAAGGCATGGAGTTTGAAAAAAAATTCGCCGAATGGCAGGGGAGTAAGCATGCTATTACTGTAGCTACAGGAACAGCTGCTCTGCATACAGGGTTGGCGGCTTTGGGTATAGGGCCGGGTGATGAGGTTATTGTTCCAAGCTATACGTTTATAGCTTCAAGTTTTTCGGTAGTCCAGGCCGGTGCCGTTCCCCGGTTTGCCGATGTCAATATCGAAGACCATTGCATAAGTGTTGAATCAGCCGGGAAACTTGTCAATGAAAGGACAAAGGCCATCATGCCGGTTCATCTTTACGGAAATGTCTGTGAGATGGACAAGATCAATTCCTTTGCAAAAAAACACAATTTGTTTGTTATTGAAGATAATGCTGAAGCCTATGGGGGCTCCTATAAAGGTAAAAAAACTGGCACACTTGGCGATATTGCAGCATGCAGCTTTTGTCAGAACAAGACGTTCACAACAGGTGGAGAGGGTGGAATGGTAACCACGGATAACGAAGAGTTGGCTTGGCTTGCAAAAAGTTTCAGAGACCATGGGTACGACGTGAAGCAGCGGATGAGTTTGCTTGAACTCGAACAAAAACTGCCTTATATCCATAATGTTGTTGGCTGGAATTATCGCATGACCGAAATGCAGTCAGCGATAGGATTGGCTGAACTTGACAGAATGGATGACTGGAATATGCCGTCCCGTCGCCGGAATGCACATATTATTATAGATCGGATAAAAGATCTACCCCAGGTGTTATATACACCGATTGATACGGAAGATCGTCAAAACGGATGGTATGTTATGGCATTTTCTCTGGACATCGAAAACATGAATTGTGATATTCAGGAATTTGCTCAGGCTGCCGGAGCCGAAGGTGCTCCGGTTTGGAAAGTTTTTTGGCCACAATGTCATACCGAAGCGGCATTTCAAAAGCATCAGGCATTTGGCAAAAGCGGTTTTCCTTTTACTTCAAAGGAATTTACAAATCCTGAAAGCGTGGATTATACAAATGTGGATGTGCCGAATGCACGATGGCATGAAAAACACACCTTCACCTGTTTTGCTTTCCCGAGCTATACGGCCGAGAATTGTGAACAGATTGGTGATGCATTGCGAAAAGTAATTCTGGCTTACTCAAAATAATTACAATCAGGGAGGTATGATTTGGGAAAAAAAATCAAATGGGGTGTTATCGGTTCCGGCGGTATCGCCCGGAGAAGAACAATTCCTGAAGGTATTATTCCTTCAGATAATGCTGAGTTAATTTCTGTATACAGCAGGACACCGGAAAACAACGATGAAGTTGCCAAAGAATTCAATGCCAGGGCTGCCGGTACACTGCAGGAGGTTCTTGATTCCGGTGTTGATGCAGTTTATGTGGCATCACCTGTTGACCGGCACCTGGAACAGGTTATTGCCTGTGCAAAAGCTAAAAAGCACATATTTTGCGAAAAACCTTTGGGTCTGAACGTTCAGGAAGTGGAGAAAATGATTCGGGTCTGCAAAGAAGAAGGAGTTTTACTGGGCACTGGACTGATGATGCGGTTTCTGGCACAGCATCAGGCGGCGCTTCAATTGATACAAGAAGGTAAACTGGGAAAGTTGGTTTACGGCAGAGCCCAATTATCATGCTGGTATCCCCCTATGGAAGGTGCCTGGAGACAGGATCCGGCCGCCGGTGGCGGTGGTTCACTGGTGGATATGGGGAGCCATTGCATCGACCTTTTGGAAATGTTTTTCGGCAGGATCAAAAGCGTCAGTTGTTTTATTAATAATATTGTCCATGACTACAAATCCGAAGACGGCGCAGTTATTTCCATCAAGTTTGAAAGCGGGGCTTTGGCTACTGTCGATACGTTCTTCTGCATACCGGATAACAGTAGTAAAAATGTACTTGAACTTTACGGTTCCAGGGGGAGTATCCATGCAAAAGGAACGATTGGGCAGGGGGATGCCGGTGAGATGGTCGCATATCTGGAAGACGACAGCGCTGAATATGACGCACAGCAGGCAAGGGAAATCGGAAAGGGATTGACCATCAATCCGACTCCCGTCAATACCTATCTCGCTGAAATTGACGAATTCAGTAAAGCCATTCTTGAAAACAGGATGCCTGCCAATAACCATTTTACAGGGCTACATAATCAGATTGTGTTATCGGCATGCTATGAATCGGCTAAAACGAACAGGGTTGTCGAGATAAATCAACACATGCAGGTATGAATAAAATCGTGATAGGGATATTTGCACACCCCGACGATGCCGAACTTGTTTGTTCAGGAACCTTGTCGTTGTTACGTAAAGCCGGTTGGTCAGTACATATTGCAACCATGGCACCTGGTGATAAGGGCACAGCTGTGCATAACAGGGAAGAAATCAGTCGCATCAGAAAAACAGAGGCGGCCAATGCTGCAGAGGTGATCGGGGCTACCTATCATTGCCTCGAATTGGAAGACCTCTACATTCTCTACGATCGTAATACCATTAACCGTACAACTGCCCTGGTCCGGAAAGTACGACCATCCCTCGTTTTTACCTCACCCCCTGATGACTATTTGATGGATCACGAGATGACCAGCAGAATTGTTCAGACTGCTTGTTTCGCTGCCGGAATCAAAAATATGGATGTCGATGAAGATCCCTTTGAGCCAACTCCGCATTTGTATTACTGTGATTCCATTGAAGGAAAAGACAAATTCGGCCGGCCGGTTTATCCGGCAATATATGTTGATGTATCCGGTGAAATGCAGATAAGAGAACAGATGCTGGCCTGTCATGAAAGCCAGCGCAGCTGGCTGATGGAGCATCACAAAATGGATGAATATCTTCTTGCGATGAAACGGTTTGCCCAAAAAAGAGGCAATGAATCCAACGTCGATTTTGCAGAGGGATTTATACAACATCTGGGACATGGGTATCCCCAGAACGATCTCCTTAAAGAGATTTTTTCAGATTTGGTGCGCACCAAGTAAATCGTTTAGTCACTCAAAAACCAGTAGGAAAATTATGCCAAGAAAAGAAAGCATGTTAGCCCCCGGTTGGTGGGATTTTACCACCCTGGACGACGAATTGTTGAATGATGTCGCAAAACTCACTCCTGAAGATTTGCTTCAGTTGTCGAGAGATGGATTTAAAGTGGTGTTTTACGATTCACTTGAGGACTTCTATTTGGCAGAAGCACTCGAATATATTACATCCTGGAAACAATCGACCGCAGATGACCCGGTCGGGATTTGCGGACCGATCGGTCCTACCGAACAACTGCCTCTTGTTGCCAGACTCGTAAACGAACTGCAACTGGATTTGTCTGAGGCACATTTTTGGGGAATGGATGAATGGATTGTCAACGGAAGAGAAGTCGATGCTGATCATCTATTGTCATTTGAAAAAGCGGACCGGGAGCTTTGTTTTAACAGAATTGACAAAAAATTCAGGATTCCTGAAACGAATCTGCATTTTCCAAAAGCCGATACTTCGGAATTCATTGACAGCTGGAACAGTGGGGTACGTTGTGCTGTGATGCAGGGTGGTCAAGGTGATGTAAAACACTGGGCATTCAATGATCCGGTGAAAAGGATTGGGGTTCACAAGGATGCTCCCCCATCACCGGAAGAATTCCGGAAGTTGACTACCAGAATTGTAGATCTGCATCCGGTAACATGCATGCAAAATGCACGTACCAGTGCCGGAGGTGTAGTGACTGGTGTTCCCACAAAAGCAGTTACAGTAGGTCCTGTCGAGACGTGGAAAGCAGGAAAAGTTTCAATCTGGCATGCCGGTATGCACGACAATCCGTTTGGTCAGCGTTTGACAGCCTTTATGATTGGAAAGAAAATCACAGACAGTTCGGTTCCCATGTCTCTGTTGGCTGATCATCCCAACGTACAGTTTAACTATTACCGGGGAGGGATTGGTGTATGTGATACCGAAATGCACTGAAATGAAGCTATATTTGCAAGTTAGAAAATTATCTTGTTTCAGTATGGCTTCCCGGTTGTTGACCAGGCAGGAAGTTTGTTGGCTAATCAGGATAATATGAGCGCAATGGAAATTTACAATGTAGTTCGAGTGGATGATCCCTTGGAGATTGACGGAAATTGGGATAAGGCCATGTGGCAGAATGTGGAAGTCATCAGTATTAATCAGTTTTTGTGGACGGTTCCCGGTTTTCGACCATTTACGCAAGCGAAAATGATATATGACGACGAATTCCTCTTTGCTATATTCCGTGTTCAAGACCGCTATGTCCGGTGTATGGTCCAGGAATATAATGGACCGGTATATACAGATAGTTGCGTTGAACTCTTTTTCTCACCGGATGTTCGTTTGCCGGAAAGATATTTTAATCTGGAGGTAAATTGTGGTGGGATTCCCCTGATGTATTACAATATCATTCCTCGCGTGGACAGAATCGTTCTTGATGTTGAAGACATAAAAAAAATAGAAATTGCCCATTCATTACCGCGAAAAGTATTTTCGGAAATTGTCGAAGACATTACATGGACTATAGAATATAAAATTCCATTTTCCATGCTTGAGAAATATTCCGAAATCACTCGTCCACAGAAAGGTGTTATCTGGAGGGTCAATCTCTTTAAAATAGCACAAGAAGGATCCAATCCTCATTACGCATCATGGTCTAAAATAGACAGTGAAGTGCGTGATTTTCATGTACCGGATTTTTTTGGAAAATTCAAGTTTCATTAACAAATGATACAAAAAGTAAAATCTTTGATCATGGATGTCTGATGCAGCTGAAATACAATCGCAGGACTTTTTTCATAGCTGTTCGGTGTATCTGCGCAAATTAAATGATAGACACATATGAAGGTGATGATCGCCATACTTTTTAGTCTGATAATACTAATGAATAGTTTTGCATTTGGACAGAACACTTTGGAAAATCACAAGCTTGAAGCAGGTGTCGGAATTGTTGACATTTCAGGTAAAGGTGCCATCATAATAGATCCGCTTCATGTTAAAGCAATTGTTTTCCGACAGGGAGCAGTTCAGGTTGCACTGGTTGCATGTGATGTGATCGGCGTCCGGCGCAGCACTACATATCCTGCCAGAAAAAAAGCGGCTCTGAAAACTGGAATTCCATTCAGTAATATCACTGTCGCTGCTACACATACCCATATGGCCAGCGAGCATACTGATTTGGAAAGTGCGGTTGTTAAAGCTATAGAAAAAGCACAGGCTAATTTGAGGCCGGTCACTTTAACATCTGCATTGGGACAACAGTTTGATGTGTCTTATAATCGCCGCTATTTCATGAAAGATGGCTCGGTGGTATTCAACCCCATGTTCCTCAATCCCGATATTGTCCGGCCGGCTGGTCCAATTGATCCCGATGTGGGAGTGGTATTGCTGAATGATTCGGAAGACGGAACACCATTGATGTCCATTGTCAATTTTGCATTACATCTGGATACGGTTAAAGAATATGGAGCCGTATATCAAGAAGAAGGAGTTGGTTCACCCAATGCCGTAAGCGCCGATTATCCGTACTGGATTGAAGAATTTTTGAGAGAGGACAATGGAGACGAATTTAATTCGATTTTCTTTATGGGCACTGCCGGTAATATAAACCATTGGGACTTTTCAAGGCCGGGTCCCCAAAGCGGACACAAAACTACAACCAGGATGATCGGGGATTCTCTGGCTGTTGCCATCAGAAGGGCATTACCGGAAGGAACCTTGGAGGCACCTGCACTGGCCACTCGATCCCGTACGTTACAAATCCCTTTACAGCATATTACGGAAGAGGATGTGATCTGGGCACAACAGCTGGATGATATGGAACTGTCTGGAAGAAGCGAAGAACCGGATGAGCGGGAGCAATTTCTCAATAGCGTAAGGCAAAGAAGGATTCTATGGTTGAACGATCAAAAACAGAAAGGAAACGACACGTTGCCCATTGATGTACAGGTTTTCCGTTTAAGTGATAATACGGCCGTGGTAGCTTTGGCAGGGGAAATATTCGTTGAACATGGTTTAACCCTAAAGAACTTTTCCCCGTTTGAAAATACTATTATCATAACACTTGCCAATGACACCATTGCTTATGTTCCCAATAAGAAAGCCTTCGCCCAAGGTGGATATGAAGTAGAAAATTCCAGACTGGCTCCTGGTGGTGGCGAAATGATGATCGAGGCAGCCTTGCAGATGTTGCGGGAGCTTGAGGTAGATGCACAATGACACCAGGTGAATATTATCGTTCTGACAATTTTTTGTGGATCTGACAGGAATTACTTTCGGCTAAAGGACTCACTGTATAAAACAAGTATTCACGTAAGTGAAGGAGCTGAATGAAAAGTTATATGCGAATTGCTGATAAATATTCCCGAAAAGTATTATTACCTCCTGATATTATGAAAACAAGTTTCTACCGAAAGTTGCGATTATCGGTATTTTTATTGCCGCTGCTTCTGTTTGTTATTGTTAATTGCGGACGAAACAACTTTGAAGTTGAGATAACCGCACAGAACGACGAACATCCATTTGAAGCCTATTTGAACAGGACGGATGAAGTCTACCGATACGAGCATGTGCATAGTGAGATTAGAGATGGTTACACGACCCATGTTCTAAGAATGGTATCCCAGCGATGGTTGGATGAAGAGCACGTGAATGAGTCGGAATGGTGGCATTGGCTGACGATTGTGGTACCGGATCAATTAACGTACCATACCGGTCTGCTCTGGATTGGTGGCGGTACCCGTGACACAAAAGAGCCCAACGAGGCAGTATCCTTTCTGGTGGATGCCGCAATGGCTACAAATAGTGTGACTGCAGACCTTCATAATGTTCCTTTTCAACCGGTTACGTTTACAGGTGACACACTGCATCATCGCTATGAGGATGACCTGATTGCATACGGATGGCGCGAGTTTATGGAAAGGGGGGCACATGATAATGATGCCGAATGGCTTGCCCGCTTTCCAATGACAAAGGCCACTGTCAGAGCTATGGATACGATTACAGATTTTCTTGCCGATGAGACGGGTGTGCTTGTGGATCGATACGTGGTGGCGGGGGCGTCCAAGAGAGGCTGGACAACCTGGACTACCGGTATTTTCGATGACCGTGTTTTGGCTATAGCTCCTGTGGTGATAGATCTTTTGAATATGCTTCCTTCATTCGAGCATCACTGGCAGGCATACGGAGAGTGGTCTCCTGCGATTCGGGAATATGAAAATGAGAATATCATGCATTGGCAGTATTCAAGTGAATACCGGCAATTGCGTGAACTGGTGGACCCGTATTCCTACCTTGACAAACTCGATTTGCCCAAGTTCATTATCAATGCTGCAAGTGACGAGTTTTTTCTGCCAGACTCCTGGCAGTTTTACTGGGATGAACTGCCTGGTGAGAAACATTTGAGATATATACCCAATACAGGCCATTCTCTGGAAAATACGGATGCTGCGGAAAGTCTGACCGGTTTTCATCACCGGATAATAAGCGGAACACCGATGCCCGATTTTTCCTGGCAGGTGGAAAACGGGAATATCTACATAGAAACCGACCCTGATAACCCACCGGATGAATTGGTGCTCTGGACCGCAGTTAATCCCGAAGGAAGGGATTTCAGATTATATGTAA
>SLQC01000143.1 GCA_007131625.1 Balneolales bacterium
CGGTATAAATATGCGCCCAAAAGCGAAAATGGCCAGCCGATCCAAATCGGAGAGCTGCCTGAGCGCGTCATTGACAAAGGAATTCCGGGTCCGGGCCTGCTGGCCTCGGTTTTGATTGATAAATACGCTGACCACCTTCCGTTGTACCGGCAACGCCAGCGATTCAAACGCCAGGGGGTTGACATTGCTCGTTCGACCATAGAGGGCTGGACGCGCCAGGGATTGGAAAAACTCAAGGTTTTGTATGATCACTTGCTTGAGGACACCCGCATACAAGGCTATCTTCAGGCCGATGAAACGCCGATCCGGGTTTTGGAATCGCAAAAGAAAGGAGCCTGTCATCAAGGTTGGTACTGGGTGTATCACGCCCCGATCACCGGGACCGTCCTGTTTGATTACCAGCCCAGTCGAAGTCGGGCTGGACCGGAAGGCCTGCTCGATGGGTTCAAAGGATATTTGCAAACCGATGGTTATGCTGCTTACAAGAAGATTGGTGCCCGCAAGGAGGTAACACCTCTGGCTTGCTGGGCCCACGCGCGCCGTGAATTTGACAAGGCTTTGAAAAATGATCGCAGCCGGGCCGAGTATGCCCTGTTGCGTATCCAGCGACTGTATGCGGTCGAACGTATGGCGCGGATCCAAAAACTTGACCCTGTCGATCGTAAGGAGCTTCGATTATCCAAATCCTTGCCCATCATCAATGATCTTGGAAAATGGATGAGCAGGGAATACAAAAAAGTTTTGCCGAAAGACAGCATTGGCAAAGCAATGGCTTACAGTATCAACCGATGGGATAAGTTGAGTACGTATTTATATGACGGCCATTTGGAAATTGATAACAACCTTACCGAAAATGCTCTCAGGCCGACTGTATTGGGAAGAAAAAATTACTTGTTTGCAGGATCCCATGAGTCTGCGCAACGAGCCGCGATGGTCTATTCCTTTTTGGCCATTTGCAAGAAACACCAGGTCGACCCGTTCCAGTGGCTGCGTCATACGCTGGAAAAAATTAATACTACGAAGTATAAGGAGGTGCGATCCTTATATCCACAGAACTTCAAATCAAGACGTGGTTCGTAGGACGGATACATTCAAACGACCGAGAACAAGGTCGCCCTGTTGAAAAATGAGGTCTCACTGAACATTTTCCAAAAGGATTATGAGAGCGCTCTGACTGTTCTGGATCAGGGACGTATGCTTGCCAGTGGAGAGTCGTTTGACAGCGAAGATAACTGGAGCAGGATGGAGAAATTTCTAAACAGGAGGCTTGATCAGATAGGCGAAGGGTTAACAAGTCAGGACAGAATTGCCTCCGATGAAAACCGGAGGAGCAAAGAAAGTCAGCCTCTGGCATTTGCTTTAGAAGCCAACTACCCCAACCCGTTCAACCCGGTGACGGTGATTCCGTTCAGCGTGCCCGAGCAGAGCCATGTGCGCTTGGAAGTCTATGACATCCTGGGGCGTCGTGTCGCCGTGCTGGCCCCGCATATATGAAACGGGTCGTCATCAGACGAGTTGGGACGGATCACAGTCGGCCAACGGGGTGTATGTCGTTCGAATGGTGGTCGCCACGGATCAGGGACAACAAAAACAATTCAACCAACAGATAACGCTGATGAAATAAGGCGCCGGAACCAATGAATCAAAAGCAATCATCGGTTCGGCCACTGAAAAGCGGGTGATTGCTTTTTTTAACTGCTTCGGCGTTACAGAAGATATATCATGGTATTAAACAGATATATAGCGCACATAGTTTAACTAAAAAAACAATATTTGTTAAGAATATTTAATAAAATGCTTGGCTTTTATATTGGGGGGGGTATATTGTAACAAGTATTATTGTACATGCTGTGTCAACGCAACATATTACCCGGCCATGCAGGGGATTCGGGCACGGCATGTGGCCGGAGGACATCACCAATCACCGATTACCGAGAGTTCAACCAACCCGCCATACGCAAACCCGAGAGAGGGTGCCCGTGGCTTTTCCCAACCGGCAACATATCCGCAGAGCAGCACCGCTTACAACACGTAAACGCACGTGTCCGCCCATTGCGGGACCGGCTGCAATGCTGATGCTATGGACCCTGATCGCGCTGTCCGGCTGCGGCCATGAGGAACCGGACCGCCCCGGCCTTACTTTTCAGGTGCCTCCGGACAGCCTTTCGCTGCCGGCGGATGAGCGGTCTGTCGGAATGTTTCGCTATGATGCCGGTGGCCGCACCGATACGCTGTATTTGCAGGCCGAAGCAGCGCATACCTGGCGCATTGCCGTAGATGAGTTGCTGGCAGAGATCGATTACCCGGTCGACAGCCTCTCGCTGCGGATGTTTGTGAGTGATCCGGTTTGTCGAATTATTTCAGAAACCTAAAATTGAGGTATCGCCATGAAGAACGTGACACTTTTGAGCCTTATGCTCCTGATTATAGTTGGTTGCGATAGCATTTTATCTGAGAATAAAATTAACTTCGGGCACTGTGACGAAGAGTTATTCCAAAGCATCCGCGAAGAGGGTTCCTTGCGCCTTAAGATCAGATATGATATGGAGTACGAGAGAGAAGGCCTGCTGAGCGAAGAAGAGGCCTTGGAGCAACGCGAGCGGATCGCAGCCATGCATGAACAACTTTTCAGCAAAATGGAAGAATTGGGACTGGAATACTCGGGCGCCAATACATTGAGGCTGAGTCCGTCGGTGGCGATGTCGGTCAAAGAGCCGGGCTTACAGTTTTTGTGCACAAGTGAACTCATTGAAAGTGTGAGAGAAGAACGGAGTTTTTATACTCGTTAAAACGGCAGTAAAACGACAACCAAAATAAATGGAGGCGGGTATGAAAGCTATTGCCATTGTACTGATTGCTGTAACATGGATCCTGTCCGTAGAACCGTTGCAAGGGACATGGAATAATTCTTCCTATGTCTTTGCAGCTCAAACAGACAACGGAACGGATGCCGAACAGTTGCTTCAGCGTGTCCGGGAACGTGGGAGCGTACGTATAAGGATAAATTATAAAATGGAGGGACATAAAATAGAAGGTCTGTTAGAGACAGAAGCACAAGTTAGAGAGCAATAAAGTGTTTTGTGAAGCCTTAAATAAATAATTGAAGAATTATGAATCATTTAGATAGGTATAAATGCTTTTTTAAGTGTTATGCGAGTAGATACTAGTGTGATGTTCTTAACTGCATTTCATGTGTAAGCATAGTATGGTGGAATCCGTGAACAAAAGACGCGGAGCATCCACACTTTAATGGATGAATTATAAATCCAAACTATGAATGACAAAAGAATAATGAGACACTATATAATAAACCAAATGATCGGGCTGATACTGGTGGCCTTACTAATAGTATCGTGCGACTTATTCACAACAGACGTAAGCATCCTACCAATCACATCTTTACCGGCAGTATCTTAGTGCAGTAGTTTGTGTGTAAAAAACCATGAACTCAGAAAAAGCACAACGCATGTTCGCCTTGATAGATCAATGGCGGGCCAGTGGTCAACGACGCGATGAATTTTGCCGTCAGCATCAGATCAAAGTTTCTACTCTCAGCTATTGGGTAACGCGGAAAAACAGGGCAGATAAGGAACGTCCAGGTGGCTTTGTCAGGATTGAATCAGCCGGTTCCCCCTCATCAGCCGACCATGTTGAAATCATCTATCCCAACGGGGTTCGCCTTCGGATTGGCGGGGTAAACCGGTCGGTGATCAGCAGCTTGATCCGGGCTTGGTAGTTATGTTCTCGCTGGGCAGTACAAATACCTATCACCTGTATCGTGGAGCCTGCGATATGCGTAAAAGTTTTAACGGGCTGAGCGGGCTGGTTCGCAGCGAGCTGGGCCGCGAGCCTACATCGGGAGAAGTATTTATCTTTATCAATCGTCGCCGAACGCATATCAAGCTTTTGCACTGGCAGTCCGGTGGGTATGTGCTCTGGTATAAGCGTCTGGAACAAGGCACGTTTCCCATGCCGCGCATTGAGGCTCACCAGACCCGGATTCGCTGGTCGGAACTGGTGATGATGATCGAGGGAATACGGGTGGAGCGCAGCGTGCAGTTGCCGCGTTACGAGGTGGCAAAAAATGGCGAAAAACATAAAGGAAACGTCGTTTTTTAGTAGGATAAGACTCTGATTTTTCGTACTTTTAGTGCATGGAAATTCAACTCGAAACCCTGTCCAAATCCGAGCTGGTTGAACTGGTTATGAACCAGCAAAAGGAGCGTCGTCGACTGGAAAAAACGGCCGCCGAAAAGGATCGGGAAGTGGCTGAGTTGGATCGCAAGATTACCGAACGTGATCAGCAAATTGCCCGCAGAGATGAGTTGATTGGCCAGTTGCAACGTATGCTTTTTGGACAAAAGCGCGAGCGCTTTGAGGCTCCCGAAAACCAGATCCCCCTGCCGTTTGAAGCCGACCCCGAGCAGGAGAAACAGCGTGCCGAAGTTCATGAGCA
>SLQC01000008.1 GCA_007131625.1 Balneolales bacterium
ACCCTTTAACATTCCTTTTAATCAGCAGTTTGAGACAGTATAATTCTTTTTTTTAATAAAAGGAATAACCTTTTATTCTAAGCATCCTGGCTTTCATCCACACTTACACTTCGTTTTCGAGTATATTCAGGCCACATCAGAAATACTGTATACGAATCGCCCCCGGCATCCTTAAAACAATTTCGAGTATATTCAGATTACATCTTTATCCGGTTTGGGCATAGAATGCGCCCAACCGGGCGCATCAAAAAAAAGGACGTAACCCCGATTGGAGTCCGTCCTTCTGACATCATGTCTGTCCGTGCCGTTTTAAACGGTCGAACAAAAAGCTGTTTTTAGTAGCCGCTGCCGTAGCTGCGTTTTCCACCACCAAAGCCGTTTGAGTCTGCTTTCTTGGGTCGTGCAATGTTTACTACAAGGGCACGCTCCATAAAATCTGCTTCGTGCAGATCTTCAATAGCGGAATTAGCTTCACTGTCATTTTCCATTTCAATGAAAGCGAATCCGCGTGAGCGGCCTGTTTCGCGATCAGTAATGATTTTGGCAGATGTTACTTCGCCGTATTCTGAAAAAAGTTCCTGGAGCTGATCTTCGCTTGTTTTGAAGCTGAGATTGCCAACATAAATCGTGGTCATATTCATCAAATTAAATTAAATTAAGGGTTATGTAACTTGGCAATATCAACGGAAACAAGTGTCAATGACACTGCCCGGCCGGAAAAAACCGGCGGGGATTATACGTAAACAACCGGCGGTTATTAAAATCACCGGCCTGCAACATCCTCCCGGGGGAAAACATCACTATCAACATTATCAATCCAACGTTTATTAGCCAATTGTATTAAATTACGGATAAATTATGAATTATCTATACTTTATTTTTTTGGCAGAATGAGGGGGATGAATATGGGAAATATGGGCAGTCGGAGTGATTTATTGCGTGCGATACCAGGAATGAATACATTGATAGAATCGTTACCGGTCAGCATTGTGCAATAAACGGGCAGCTTTTTCAGCCCAGTAAGTGGCGATCAGGTCCGCACCTGCCCTTTTGAAAGCAATCAAGCTCTCCAGCATGGCCGTCTCTTCGTCGACCCACCCCTTTTCTGCGGCCGCCTTGATCATGGCGTATTCGCCGCTAACATTATAGACAGCCACGGGGACTCGCACCGATTCGCGAACAGCCCGCACCACATCCAGATAGGGTAATCCCGGCTTGATCATCACTAAATCGGCTCCTTCGGCTTCATCCGCTTGTGCTTCGCGAACCGCCTCCCGCACATTGGCGGGATCCATCTGATAGGTTTTCTTGTCGCCAAAACCGGGCGCCGAATCCAGGGCATCCCGGAATGGACCGTAAAACCCGGATGCATATTTGGCACTGTAGGCCAGGATTCCGGTATGATGAAAGCCGGCACCCTCCAGCGCATTCCGGATCATGCCGATTCGGCCGTCCATCATATCCGAGGGCGCCACATAATCGGTACCCGCCCGGGCATGACTTACGGCCATCCGGGCCAGCACTTCCACCGTTTCATCATTGAGGATATCCCCATCCCGTACGATTCCGTCATGACCATAGCTTGAATAGGGATCCAGGGCGACGTCGGTCATAATCATCAATTCCGGCACTGCCGCTTTGATCTTACTTACTGCAGCCTGCATCAGGCCGTTTTCATTTAGTGCTTCGGTGCCCTTGTTATCCTTGCGATCCTCCGGTACCATCACAAAAAGCAGCACGGCCTGAATCCCGAGATTGTACATCGATTCTGCCTGACGTACGGCGTGATCCAGAGTATGACGATACTGATCGGGCATAGACGGGATCGGTTCCCGGCGATTCTTCCCCTCCATAAGGAATATTGGCGCGATAAAGTTCGACGGATGTAACCGGTTTTCGGTGATCATTTTTCGCCGTCCGGAGCGAAAACGATTTCTTCGTCCTCGCGACAGCGGAAATCCCGATGGTAACGGCAATTCTGATTTTGTCATGATATCTGATGGTTTGGTATCTCTGCTTTGGATTAATAGGAAATTTAAGATCACTACCAAATGGAAGCTTTCAGCAGGCGCCAGCATCCGCAAAGTGTCCCGAGGGAAACAAATGATACACAGGTAAATGCCTGACATCACATAACAGAGCTACCTGCCAGATATAAAATATTTCGGATGAATCGCTATTGAAGAAAATTCAGCGATAATTCTTTTTTTCAATGCAGCCCGTTGAATGTCAAACTCAGATGCAAGAGCCACAAACTCATGCTTACCTTCAAACCCAATCCTCCGGTTTCCGCAGCACTTCCAGCAGATTTGCCTCCCGGCTGCCGGGGTCCGGCTGAACATTGTAATCCCAGCGAACTCTGGGAGGAAGACTCATCAAAATCGACTCAACCCGGCCTCCAGTATTAAGTCCAAACAACGTCCCGCGATCGTGAATCAGGTTGAATTCGACATACCGGCCTCGTCGCAGTTCCTGAAAATAACGCTCCTGGTCGCCCCAAGGCTCCTCTTCCCGCCATTCCACTATCGGCAGATATGCGGACAAGAACGCGTCTCCGCAAGCGGTGGTCAATTCGTGCCAAAAAGAAAGATTTTGTTCATTTTTCGACCGGAGATAATCAAAAAAGATTCCGCCAACTCCGCGTGTTTCACCACGGTGCACGTTGTAAAAATAGTGATCACACGCCTTTTTGAACCGGGGAAACAGATCGGGATGATGGTGATCACAAACTGTCTTGAACGTCCGGTGAAAATGGCGGACATCCTTTTCGAACAGATAATACGGTGTCAGATCGGCACCTCCGCCGAACCAGGCGTCCACCGCTTCTCCACCCTCCTCATTATAGAGCTCAAAATAGCGGAAATTGGCGTGTACTGTCGGGATCATGGGACTTTCGGGATGAAGAACCAGCGACAGACCGCAGGCGTGGAACCAGCCTTCATCCACCTCGAACCGTTTACGGATCAATCCTGGCAACTCTCCATGTACCGCCGAGGCATTCACTCCACCTTTTTCAAAAACACCCCCTTTCTCAATGATCCGTGAACGTCCACCACCTCCGCCTTCCCGCTTCCAGAGATCCTCCTGAAATCCGGCGCTGCCATCTATCGACTCCAATGATGTGCAAATACGATTCTGCGCATCATAAATCCAGTTTGTAAACGACTCTTTGATACTCATAAAAACCTTGAACGTTTCGTTTTTTCGATTTCCCGATAAGAATTTGAAAAACTTCAATTTTCGTGACCAGGGTTTCAGAAATCAAATCTCCCATTACCATAAATCGATTTTCGGAAATCGGATTTCTCACCCATAATCCTTCACCGCATCCACAAATGCCCTGGCATGATCCACCGGAATATTCGGTAATATGCCATGGCCCAGATTAACAATATAATGATCTTTACCAAAGCGGTCGATCATTCGTTTCACCTGCTCCCGAATGACCGGAATTGGTGCCAGCAACCGGCTGGGGTCGTAATTACCCTGCAAGGTAATGCCCGCGCGCGTTGCTTTTCGTGCATACTCGGGACTGATGGTCCAGTCTATCGACAAAGCCGCAGCATTGGTTCGCCAGGAAAGCCGCTCCAGTGCATACCATGCTCCTTTGGCGAACAGCACCACCGGTGCACCGTCAACTTCCTCTGAAATCCGTTTCAAATACGGCATGCAGAAGGTGTTGAAATCATCCGGCCCCAAAAGTCCGGCCCAGCTGTCAAAAACCTGCACCGCGTGAACGCCAGCCTTGACTTGTGCATTCAGATAGTCGATTATCACATCCGTCAGCAGCGAAAGGAGGTATTCTGCTGCCTCCGGATGCGCATAACAAAACGCCTTCGCCGTCGAAAAATCCTTGGAACCGCGTCCTTCAATCATGTAGCACAAAAGAGTCCACGGTGCACCGGCAAACCCGATCAGGGGAATCCTTTCAGATAACCGCTCGTTGGTAGCACGTATTCCTTCCATCACATATCCAAGCGCTTCCCCGGCATCGACCGGGTTTACCGCCATGGCCTGGGCCACACTCGCAATGGGGTTGTCGATCACCGGTCCGATCCCGGGCTTCATCTCAATTTCCCACCCCAGCGCTCGCGGAACGACAAGAATATCCGAAAACAGAATGGCTGCGTCAGGACCGATTTCATCGACTGGCAGACAAGTAATTTCCGCCACCAGCCCGGGTGTCTCGCAGCGTGTGAAAAAATCGTACTTCTCCTGAAGTTTAAGATAGGAAGGCAGATAGCGTCCGGCCTGTCGCATCATCCAGACCGGGGGGCGAGACACCGACTCTCCTGCAAGTGCTTTCAGATATAAATCATTTTTTAACATTGAGTTGCTATTTCAATAGTTCTATTAACCTGAGTTCGATTCTAAAAAATAGCAATTTGGTTAGAATAAACGGGATCATATTTAATGGCCGGTTTTTTGGGAAAGAAGGAATAGGCAGCCAG
>SLQC01000189.1 GCA_007131625.1 Balneolales bacterium
AAATCCGAGCAAAGGGCATATGTCCCCATTCTTCCGGGATCTCTCCACTTGCACGGACATTGCTCAATTGTAACTCATCCAAGACCCATGATTCGGCAATCCACTCCGGTATCGGGCCAAGTTCGAAGTTGTGCTCAAACTCATCCGCCACATAATTCGCCGGTGTCGGCCGTCCTTCATCAATGCCCGTGGAGTAGGAAATTTGAAATCTGTCAATCGTGGTGGCTGTTTGCCAGACATCCGGAATACCGCCCTCAATACTGTTGTCGGACATAATGAACCGCGTCCAGGTTGCAATTTGGGCATATTCCTCAGGCAGCGTGCCGGTAAAATTAACCCCCGGGAATTCGATCCACATTAACGAGGGCATTTCGGAAAGCCATCTTGGCATGTCGCCGGTCCAGTTGCCTCCGTCCAATTTGAATTGCTCCAGATTGGTCATAAACTGCATATTATCCGGTATCTCTCCTCCGATGTTATCCTGGCCTCCGAGCCCCATCAACCTCTGCAAGCCGTATAACTCAGCAAACCAGTCCGGGATGACCCCTTCTCTGTTGCAGCTAATAGCATTGAACCGGGTGATCCTTTCCGCCCATGCCAGGTACCAATCCGGAATAGGACCGGGATCAAGATCCAGATTATTGATCCGGTATCCTCCTGAAAAGTCCTCCAGAGCCGACCAGTCCGGAATGGGACCGGTGAACAGGTTATCACCAAAAATCATGTCCCGAAACGTAGGTCTTTCGGCAATCCATTCTGGCATATGGCCGGAAAAAAAGTTAGAAGATATTTCAAAACTCTCTATAACCGGGAAAATTAAATTGCCGTCAGCATCCGTACCGGACTGTGGCATTTCCCCATGTAACATATTCCCCCAGATTTGTAACCTGTCATAATTAGGTAATGCACCAATTTTCATCCAGGGGTACTCGCCTGTGAGCAGGTTAGTGCGGAGTATCTTTTGCCGTAAAGTTATAATATTTCCAAATTCTTCGGGAACCTGACCGCTCAACAAGTTTACATCATAATTGAAGATTTCCAGATATTCTAACCTCTCAATCTCCGGCGGGATCGGGGCGGGCAGGGTCATATTATTTCTGGGCATACTAATACGTGTCACCCGCCATTCGGGTGCATCGTCGGTTCCCAAGTTTTCAACGCGGTTAACGCCTACCCAGAATTCCACCATCTCGGTCAGCCATCCGGAGTTATCAACCCATGTATCGCCATGCTGGGCGTGATACATAGCCACCAGGGCAAGCGAATCTTCGGTCGCCACCGATACTCCTTCGCCGTCCTGCAGATGCAGCTCGTTTCCGCTAGCATCAATAATCGTGGCTCTGTGTCTTTGTTCGGGTGATTGTTCAGCCTGAACGGCAAACACCCCAACTGAAATCATCAGACAAAATGCCAGGCCGAACCGGGTTATTGCCCGAAACGACAGCATATCGCTGTTAAAACGCGGGGTCTGTTGTTTTTTAACTACTTTTTTAGTATGTAATTGTAACATAATTGCAACCTAAGTTGTTTATTTGTGTTTGTTGATCTTGTTGGTACTGCTGTAATTGCATCTTTTTTGTTTTGCTCTGTTTTTTTGTTTCCGTTTGCACTTCTTGTTTTCGATTTTTTTGCTATGGGTGTTGCTGCTATTGCATTTCTTTTGGTTACGATTTTTTTGATTTTGGCTGATTTTGAGGTTTATGGCGTCATAGGTGCTATTGGCAATGAATGAGCCATCAGAAAGTATACCGGAGGCCGACATTGATTCTTCGGCCATTCAAGGATATCTGATACGGATAGAATTCCTGGTCGAAGTAGTAATCGATGCGCCGTTGATTCAGTATATTCGAGGCATCTGCCCATAACCGGATATTGGTGGATATCCGATATCGCAGGGTCATGGACAGGTCGTTGGCCGCATCGCGATAGCGGTCAAAGTACTCGCGATGCCGCTGATGGATTTGTGGCACCCACTGCGGATCCTGATACGAGGAGATAGAAGGAGATCCCCAGTAATAACTGACCTGCGTACTGAACGCCCCCTGAATGTAGCCCAGCCCCACATTGACCACATGAGGCCTCATGTCACGCAGTGGAACCCTTAGTTTCTCAGTACTTCTTGCGGGATCGGCATGGAAGCGGCCGATATCGGCAAACGACTGCGTATATGCATAGTTGGTATACGTGTGGAAATTGCCCAGAAATCCCGGCAGAAACGAAAGGTCATGCTGCCAGGAGAATTCAAGACCATATACATAGGCGTCCTCTCCGTTCACATAGGTCGTTCTCCGCCACCCTTCATAGACAAAATGGTCTTCATCCATTCCCTCCTTTCCGCCAATCTCGTCGACAATATCTTCGTCCGGAGTCCCGCCACGAAGGATATCCGTACGCGAGTAGACAAAGTCCGTCAGGTCTTTGAAAAAAACACCCAGGGAGAGCTGGCCGACTTGCATAAAGTAGTGATCTACAATAAAATCCAGGTTATTGGCAAGCATGGGCTTGAGATTCGGGTTTCCCTGACTTATGGTTTGATTGCTGTAATTGCGCGTGGAATTTGGGCTCAATTGACCGAACGTGGGCCGGCCGATGGTGCGCGAAAACGCCGCACGCATATTGGTCCGGCCGGTCAGGTTGTAGACCGCCTGGGCATTGGGAAATACATTGGTAAAGGTGGTCAGGGAAGATACATCGACTGCTCCCCGGTACCGGCCCTCTTTACTTATGGAACCCTGCCGGCCATCATACTCATTGATGCTGTGTTCCACCCGGGCTCCACCCAGTAACACCAGCCGGCCAAACGAGACATCTGCCATCACATAGGTTCCCAGCGTATGTTCATCGGCCCGGTATTGCGAGGTTTCCACCTCCTGCATCCAGGTATCCAGGTTGATGTCAAAATGAGGCCGTTGCCCGTAATACAGATCCTTGGCTTTCTGCAGATCGATCATCCAGGGAATGCTGTAGGATTGGTGCTCGCGGTCAAAAATTTGCCAGGAGGCATTCGGCACCCATTCGAGTTCGTTTGCATTGAGTCTCCGGTCAAAGCCGCCGTTGAACCGCTCGCCTTCTCCCATGCGGAAGGTAAACAAGCCGCTGGCTCCGATTTTTATGGTGCCCCGGTGATAGGGGGATGTAACATCCAGCCCCGTGGTAAATTCGTTATCCTGGTGGCGACTGATGCGATGGTCATGGCCGATAAACCGAATCCGGTCGGGCTCCGGATAGGCTTGCCATTCACTGGTGTCATCGGCAATATCTACCTGGATATTTTGCCGGTCGACATCGATATTGCTTATAACATAATTAAAGCGCGATGGCGTTCTGATGGGAAGCCGGTAGCTGTCCGAATGGTGGCGGCCATGGCCCCAGCCCAGGATGTATCCCACATCAAAACGGTCCAGCAGATGCCGCCCGCCAAACTGTACGGTATACTGATGCGTGACGGGTTCATCCAGGCGCTGGTCGAAATACATGTTGGACTGATTGGTGGTTCCCCCACCCCCTGGCGGACACGCATATCCCCCACACGTAACAAACTGATTCATATAATTTTGAACCGTGATATTATACCGGACTGTGTGGAACCGTTGTTCTCTTTGCTGATAATTGAACATGCTCTGTACGTGGTAGGTCGACCGGTCGGTCGGCTGAAAAGTCATTTGATACCCGGCCGAATAGCGGTCTCGCACGTCGAACTGTAATTGGGTGTGAAAATTGGAGACGACATCCACGCGTCCGACATCATCCCAGGTGCGCCCGGCCCAATCCGTTTGCACTTGTTCCGTGGCCGTGGGAGAGCGCTGATACCCGAAATTAAAACCGTAGGTGAAATTGTCGGTCGGCGAATCACCGTAACTGAACGATGTTCTTGTGGCGGCTCCCAAATGGCGGTAATAGCGGTCCTGCATTCCGCCACCCACCCGGATATTCATGCTCCGGTCGCCACCGATCGGTCGGCGGGTGCTCACATTGATCACCCCGCTCAGGGCGTCGGCGTCCATATCGGGCGTAACCACCTTAATCACATCCAGTTCCTGGACCATGTCGGCGGAGATGGTACTCAGATCCACTGAGCGATCGCTTCCGGTCGATCCCATACGCTGCCCGTCCATCGTAATATTACTGGCTGCCGCGCCTACGCCACGAATGTTAGCTCCACCGTGCCCCATACCGACCACACGCCTCAGGGCGCCGCTGACTGTCTCATCGGCAAAGGCATCAATTTGTTCCGAAGAAATCACGTTGCAGATGTTCACCGACTCGCGCTGCCGGGTCAGGGCTCGTGCCTGGCCCCGCTGCCAGGCCATAACAAATACCTCGTCTCCTATGATCATGTCAGGTTCAAGTTCTATATTCTGCGTTAAACGTTCCTCTTCAGGGACGGTTAGCGGAATTTCCAGCGACAAAAATCCCATATAA
>SLQC01000044.1 GCA_007131625.1 Balneolales bacterium
CCGTCAAAGACCTTCGCACCCATTCGCTTTCGGATCTCCACAAACAAAGAGGGATCAAAAGCAGGCTCGGGTTGAAAACTTTTCAGCCCGCAAAAATACTGAAGGTACAGGTTCTCGGAGATCATCGCCACGGTCTCCCGGTCGGTAAGCTTCAGCTTATGTTTGACGATCATGGCTCCAATAACCATGCGCACATCAACGCTCAGCCGACCCTTATCGGTTTTGAGATTCTGGCTGTAAATACCGGCCAGCTCATCCCAGTCGATCAACCCCGCCAGTTTCACCCAACGATTATCGGGATCAAGGGCTAAGTCGAAAGGGTGCTCGAAGCCTTCAAGTGTGAGTTGATTTGCAGGAGTATATTGAATCATAAGTGCACAGGTTTTATTTGCAAAATACAAAAATCCATGCAATTTTACCCCTGAAAAGATAAAAACTTATCCACATATATTGTTGATATCTTTATATTTATATCTCCTTGCAGAGAAAATCAGCAGACCCTATTTAACAGGTTGACAATAAGTTGACATTAACATTCTTCACCTGGGAATCCTCGGTCTTATATGCCCTGAATGTCAAAATAAAAAGTACAACGTCGTACGGGGTACGATATCGGTTTTGCGATTCACGGGGTCCGGACGTTTGTCATCGTACCTGTTGATATAGACATTGGGCTTGATATGCACCCGCTCATGAGGAGCAAAATGGAGTCCGGCTATCAACAGGTGCTGGTCATAAACATACTGCAGGTCGTCAGGAAAATTGTCCGGATATACCTTGTCATCGCTGTAGTCCCGGTCGGGATTGAACAGGTCATATCGCACAAAAGCCCGGAGTTTGTCGGAGATACCATGCAGGGTGATCGATGAAAAAAGGGAAATCAGCAGCGGTTCGATATCAGTATGGCCGGAGTTACCGGATACAGAGTTGTAGTTTTGTGCGATTTCGGCACCCAGCATCCAGTTTTCCGCTTCCCATGCAAAAAAGCCCCGGACAATCCCGAAATTGTTTCCATCGCCCAGGTACTTGTAATCCGTCATTACCTCTACACTGAACCGTCGGTCAAACAGACGCGCAAAAAATGAGGTATAATATTCGAGATGGCTATCGCCGGCCGGCCTCGTCCCGGACCCGTTTCCGGCCATCAGTGTGACCCCGTAATTGCCTGCGCGGTCAAAGTTGGCACTGTAGGATACCCCCTGATCGACCGATTGACCGATGCCCCGGGAGTCGAGTATTTCTTTTTCAATGGAGCGGTATCCCCAGGTGCGTTCCGGAAAAGCAAAGACAGGAGTGGGTATGAGTCCGACGCGAACAGATGGGTTGTATAACAGATTATAGGGGATATTCCATTGCAGATAGCCCTGTTTGATGATCGTGCCATAGGCCCCATTCGGCATCAGAGTACCGGGATTGGCTTCCAGCAATAGACTGCTTGAAAATTGGTCGCTCATACGGTAGTTGTATCCGAAATAAAGCCTCCGCAGCTTTCCGGCAAACATGTTTTTGTCGGTTTGCATATATTCCGCCTGACCCCATTCCGCATTTTCCCCAGCCACTTTCCAGTAAAGGTCACCGAATATATATCCCCATAGGTGCCCGCGTGGCGGTTCATCTTGCAGGTTTCCGGCAAGGGCAGCGTTCAGGCCTGACATTCCTGATATAAGAAAAATGAGTATGGTAAATGTAAAATGATTCATTTTTGCCTGGTTTAATCGTTGTTGCAAGCTGTAGAAAAGGAAAGCAGCCGTAATCTGACAGGCAGACGGTTACGGTACCACCACTGCCGGGTTCCGTCTTTTTAATTTTGGGTGATCGGCAACACGTGCTGGGGCACACCGGTTTTCTGTGCCAGCCTGAGGACTTCATCGAGTATTCTGACTTCTATTTCGGGTTTCCAGGTGCCGGGAAGGGCTCTGATATATTGAGCTCTTAACGCTTCATAACCTCCCTCTTCCAATATCCTGACCGATGGGATGTAGCTCATCACATCGTTGGAGTATCCCATTACGAAAGTGTGGTGTCCGAGCATACGTTTGATGGAAATGGCATAATCGACCACCAGCTCACCTCCCAGGCTTACAATCGGCTGATCGCCGAGATTCCAGATTTGCACCGGGTAGGGATAAGAGGAAGGAAGGGAACCGTTCTTTTCCAGTTGATCAAGGTGAAATTCCGCCCAGTTTCGTTCTTTTCCGTCGGATGTCTCCGCCAGCGTCACCAGCGCTTCTTTGTCCGGCGGTGTATTAAACGGAAGATCAATCTCGGAGTACGCCATGGACAGGCTGGAGTTCAGCGGACGCATGGGCTGATCGAGGACACTTTGAACAGCGGCGGCCATCTCCCGTCCGTATTGTTCAACCAGCGGACCCGAGCGGCGCGGGATGGGATTGATATCACCGGCGGCACCCAGGAAAAACAACGCGGTGGCACCCGGGTTCGCCTTTTCCAGTTCCAGGCTGGCAACACCCGGCCAGTCGCCGGACCATTTGTAGTCATTGAGGGTTGTAGGATGACAGGCATAACCGAACACAACGGCTTTCAATGCCCCATCGCCATTTTCCACTCGCAAAACCGGGACGGAATGATCGACCGGACCGGCAAGCTCCGTGACCTGATCGATCGTGGACTCATTATTATTTCGCCGGTTGACGGCAAAACGGGAAAAGCCTTGTCCTGAGTATATTCTGACCGGTTCCATCGCATGCAACGCCTCTCCGGCCAATTCAACCAGCTCATTTTCCAGTTTATTCGAGTATTGTATGACCCTTTCACGATGATCGTCGGTAAGATGATCGATATAATAGGGGAAATTTCTTTCGGTATACATCAAGGGTCCGGTGTGCGTGTGGGAACCGTTTAAGATGATCTGTTTCCTGGTCAGGCCATGATCCGATTCCAATCGGTCGCGAATCCGGTCGGAAATATTTTTCGGGAAATTTCTGATGTCAGCGGTAATGAGCAGGGCTTGCCGGCCGTCCTTGTCTTCCAGAGCGAGTGCTTTGGCAAATAATTCATGCCGGGTGCCTTCGGCCGGACGATCCCGGTTTGCGTAACCGGCCATCCACAGGGGATTTTCCGGGGTGATCCGGATACTTGCGACCCCGACCCTCCAGTCCAGGTCCGTGTCTGCAGGACTTCCCTCATCAACGGGGGCCTGGGCAGTGAGCGGCAGCGTGAAAAAAAGAATAACACCCGCCAATAAAACTGTTTTTTTCATATGGAATGAGCCGATTGGTTGTATTTGTCGAATTTAGCCGGTGGATCAATTGCTCATAAATATCGGTCATCCCAATTTGATTCACAAGTCACTGCCACTGAAAAGGATTTACTTTCCAATCAGAATGGTGGAGAACATCAGAATCTTTTAAAATGTTACTTCGGTCGTTATTTTTGCTACATTATTACCTGATACTGATACTGATACTGATACTGATACCTGATACCCGGTTGACTCTATGCATTTTATGCGATGCTTCCTGCTTATTTTGTTTGTGATCGTTGCCTGTTCGAAACAGGACAAACAGGAAGAGTCCGTTTTTGAAAAATATGAGGTTCATGAATCAACCGTATTTTTAAGTCCGGAAATTGCAGATTTTGTGGGAGTGCCGGTGCGAATAAAAGCCGAAACCGGAGCGTTGTATTTCACCGATTTTGCTTTTAACAGAGTTACCAAAGTAGACAGGGAAGGAGAGAAGCTTTTTTCATTCGGCAGCCAAGGCAGGGGTCCCGGAGAGTTTCAGTCGTTAACCGGATTTTGGAAATTTGACGACCGGTATTTGATTTATGACTATAACGGATTCAAGTTTATTACTTATGACTTTAATGGTGACCCGGTTTCAGACCTATCCGTTGAAGCAAACCCGGTTAACCCCGACGGATTTCCACCTAATATTCCAATCACGGTGGAAGCCATAAGTCCGCATCTTCTGCTTATTCCATCACGAGGGAGAAACAATTCATTGTTTGCGATAGCCGATATCAAAAATGACAGCTTGCTCTTTCTCGGAAATGCTGTCGGTGATTTTGTTGAAGGTTTTGATAGTGATGAAGTTCAACAATCTCATTTGCGAGGTGAAATTCCGGAAGTCCTGGTGAATTTGATGATGTTTGGCCATAGTTCGAATGGAATTTATGCATTTCAGCAAACCACCGGCATATTGGAAAAATATTCCCGTTCAGGTGAGTTGATTTGGGAAAAGAATCTGAAGCGGCCTGTTCAGGAAGGGATGTTCAGGCAAATTGCTGATGAGAACAGGGAACGGGTGCGATCCGGGGAGCCGGCAATTTATATTTATAATTATGCCAAAGCCATGGATGCCAATGAAGAAGGAGTGGCTGTCCTGTTAAACACACTTGAAAAAAACAAGGCAACGGTAATCTGGGTGTCTGATGACGGAGAGAA
>SLQC01000168.1 GCA_007131625.1 Balneolales bacterium
CCTTCGGCTTCCTTCAGATTCCACCTCGCGGTGGACACCCTTGCCGTTCGGCTAATGCTTCCTCCTGTCAGGTGCATAGGAGACTTTCACTCCCGAGTGAATGCGCCCTGCCGGGCGCACAAAAAAAAAGCCCGCTCACAAATGCAAACGGGCCAGGTAAAATAGTTACAATAATTCTATTAAAAATTCACCTATTACCGGTTGTTTCAGACTGTTTTACTCAATGCTCTCGCCTCTTCGAGCAACGCAATGATCTCCTTGTCATGATTTGATTTTGCGTGGTCCATAGCTGACCAACCTCTGTCGTCCATGTAGATAATTTCAGCACCGTGTTCGAGTAGCAGAGCTACGATTTCCTTGTGGCCCTGACTGGCTGCCCAATACAAAGGGGTAGTTCCACGGTTGTCTCTCAGATTCACGGTCGCACCCTTTTGCAACAGGTATGAAACTATCTCTTTGTGACCGTGTTTTGATGCTTTAAGCAATGCGGATCGATTGTGCTCATCCATGGTGTCGACATCGGCTCCGTCATCTATAAACCGACTGATTATTGAAAGGTTACCGCTCTCCGCGGCATCAAGAAGCTCATTTTCCTTCATAAGCACCCTCACACATTTAGTGTTGTAAGTATAGTGGCTGATTCATTGTAACAGATTTGCACATCGTTTGCAATAGCAAATTCGTGCAAAATAAAAACTATTTCCCGGATAGATGTTTATCACCTTCTCCGCATAACTGCTATTCTTCCATTTACTAACCTGCCAACACTTCCCCTATTGTGTCGATCTGCATACTTTTACAAATTTCAACAAAATTTCCAGTTCGAGGGGGGGGTAAAGCATCGGGCAAAGTCGCTGGAAGTTGATCGATTTTTTTGTAACTTTGAGGATGAATCATGTTATTATTTTTCGGTATACTTTTTGATTACCACTGCATTTGCCAGAGCTACTATTACCATGACATCCCGTCATCATCTGTTGCAAAATCTGCCGATTGACCTGAACCGAATCTCGCTATCGGACTGGAACGAGCTTTTTGACCTACTCGGACTGGGCAGCGAGACAAAAAGAAAAGTATACGAAGGCATTTTTCACCAAGCGGTGACATGTGTGGACGACTTGCCGGGTCTGTCCGGTGAAGAGCGGCAAACGCTCCGGGAAAAAGTTGTCATTCAATCGCCTGTCAGAGACCGTTTACTCCAAAGCCGTGACAGATCTTTCAAACTGACACTTCGTCTGCATGACGGCCGGCTGGCCGAAACCGTTCTTATTCAAGAATGGGAAAACAGCAGATTGCGCAAGTGTTCGGCGAGTATTTCCTCACAAATCGGTTGTTTTTTCGGCTGTTCTTTTTGTGCTACCGGCCAAATGGGTTTTCACCGGAATCTTACTACCGGAGAACTACTGGCACAGGTACGGGAAGCGGAAAGAATTGCCAAAGAGGAGCTGAACACTCGACTGACTCATCTTTACTTCATGGGAATGGGTGAACCGATGCATAATTACCGGGCGATGTCGGATGTACTGACTATTATGAGGGACGAAGCTGCACCGGGTCCGCCACCGGATAAGATCACCGTATCGACTGTCGGATTGTACCGGCAGATCCGCATGCTGGCTATTGATCATCCGAAAGTTCGTCTGGCAGTTTCGGTTCACTCTGCAAATCAGGACATGCGGTACAGCATCATGCCCATTAGCGCCCGCCTGAGCTTGCCCGAAATCCGCGACGCTCTTGTTTACCACAACCGCCGCACCGGAAATACCGCCACCATCCAATACCTGCTTTTAGGCAACTTCAACGACCGTGCAGATGACGCCGAAAAACTGGTATCGTGGCTGAACGGTTTGCCGGCTGCCGTCACACTCATCGCTTATAACAATATTCCCGGTTCGCCTGCCGTACGTTCAGATATTGCGAAGATAAAATCGTTTCAAAATATTTTACAAAATGCAAAGATACCAACCGATATCCGGTGGTGTTATGGTGAAGATATCGATGCGGGGTGCGGTCAACTTCAGTCAAAACCCGGTGGAGATCGCACCTCTGTCTCTATCCGTCACCATTCCGGAGCAGTTGCCACGCACTGAAGTATTTTTGACTACTTGCGTATTGCCACGAACTGATAATAATAAAAGGAATAAACTTTGTAACCACCCGTTTAAGAGTTGGGAATACATAAGAAAAACCCCTTGTTTTTTCTTATGTAAATGATTATAAATTTTGGTAATTTACAACCAAGCTTATTCCTGAATTTCTATATCTGAAAATATGAGCTATTATTGCCGTTTAGAGAAGACATTACGAATAACGCTTTTGGAAGTATCTCGTCATATTCAATATTTCAGAGACCTGTTGATCCGGCTAAAAGCATTTTATTTGCACTCTACAAACTGCTACAGCCACAAATCAACTAGTAAATTATTAACCTACAAACCGAACATTGTATTGCAAGGATATGAGTATTCAACAAAAATTTAAAAAGGAAGTCACCATTCGATTTGCTGGTGATTCCGGAGACGGTATTCAACTGACCGGCTCACAATTCACCAATACCACCGCCCTTACCGGCAACGACCTGAGTACATTTCCGGACTATCCGGCCGAGATTCGTGCTCCGGCAGGTACCGTACACGGAGTATCGGGGTTCCAGATCCATTTCGGAAGTAAAGCCATTTACACACCCGGCGACACCTGTGATGTACTGATCGTCATGAATGCCGCTGCTCTTAAAGCCAACCTGCAGTCTCTTAAATCCGGCGGTATTATTATTGCCAACACCGACGGTTTTGGAAAAAAGGATCTCTCCCTGGCAAAATATGATCCGACCGCCACACCCCTCCAGGATGCAAAGAATTCCGGTTACACCGTCATTGAGATTGATGTCACAAAAATGACCCGGGAAAGCCTCAAGGAAACCGGGCTCCCACCCAAGGATGTCGACCGATGCAAAAATATGTTTGTACTTGGAGTCGTCTACTGGCTTTACAGCCGACCGATGGAATCGACCATAAAGTTCCTGAACAAGAAATTCTCCACTAAGCCGATCATCGCCGAAGCCAATATTAAAGCTCTGAAAGACGGATACACATTTGGTATCGCAACCGAAATTTTCAGTGAGCGGTACAGTGTGGAAGCTGCACCTATCGATCCGGGAACCTACCGGAATATCACCGGTAACGACGCAGTGGCGCTTGCCATCACCGCTGTGGCAAATAAATCCGACCTTCCGGTCTTTCTGGGATCCTACCCGATCACTCCGGCTTCAGACATTCTACACTCATTGTCCAGACTTAAACATTTCGGCGTTACCACCTATCAGGCAGAAGATGAAATTGCGGCCATCACCGCGGCCATCGGTGCTTCCTTTGGAGGAAGCCTCGGTGTAACCACCAGTTCGGGACCCGGAATCGCTCTCAAAACTGAGTCGATCGCTTTGGCTACCATGCTTGAACTCCCGCTGTTGATTGTAAATGTGCAACGGGCCGGGCCCTCAACCGGTCTTCCCACCAAGACCGAGCAGGCTGACCTGCTGCAGGCATTTTACGGTCGTGCCGGCGAATGTCCAATTGCCATTCTTGCTGCATCTTCCCCGGCCGACTGTTTTGATATCACATATGAGGCCTGCCGGATCGCTGTAGAACATATGATCCCGGTCATGCTGCTAACTGACGGCTACATCGCCAATGGTGCCGAACCCTGGAAACTTCCCAAGGCAGATGAGCTCAAACCTGTTACATTCCAATATCAGAAGCCCCGCGAAAACGGACAGGACAAACCATCTTTCCGTCCTTATGTGCGGGATGAAAACCAGGTTCGCCCCTGGGCAATTCCAGGTACCAAAGGCCTCATGCACCGAGTAGGAGGCCTCGAAAAGGAACACGAGACCGGAAACATCTCCTATGATCCCGACAATCACCAAATGATGATCACGTTCCGTGAACAGAAGCGGGATAATATCGCCCGGTTCATTCCGGATCAGTCGATGGACGAAGGCGGCGACAGTGGAAAGTTGCTGGTAATAGGTTGGGGCTCGACTTACGGATCGATTAAGTCGGCTGTTTACGAAGCTATCGAAGAAGGCTACGAAGTGTCGTATACGCATCTGCGATATCTAAGTCCCTTCCCGAAAAATCTCGGCGATATGCTTAACAGGTTCGACAGAATTCTTGTACCGGAAATCAATAGCGGACAGCTTGTAAAAATTTTGCGGGATCAGTTCCTGGTTCCGGCTGAAGGTTACAACCGCGTCCGCGGCGTACCTTTCACAGTGGCTGAATTGAAAGATAAAATTATCGAAATGTGTACCTCGTAGAAGCCTGATATCCGCTTCCGGTACCCCTACAGGAACAGATTCGGATCAGGTGCACCGACACATTGATGCTTCATA
>SLQC01000338.1 GCA_007131625.1 Balneolales bacterium
TGGAAACCCGATCATTGGAAGTTCCCAGGATCGATAAATCACCATCGACAATGATATTTATGTCGTCCTCATTGAAGTTTACGGTTACTCCCTCCTCGATTTCAAGGCCGGCGCCGGATTCCACGATCAGATCACCTTCGAGGTTAAGTACCGTGCCGGCCAGGATGACCAGGTCGGCTCCGGATTTCACGGTGATGTCCTCGGGGAGTGTGACCACCTGCCCGTCACCGCCCAGGGTGGCTCCGTGATTTTCGATGGTGTAGATAGCCGCCTCATAAACATCAATCAGACCAGCGCCATAGGTGTTATTCTTCCCGGGTGAGCCGAGATCAACAGCCGTCTTTTGAAATATTTCAGAAATATTAGCAGGTGTAAGCTCGCGATTTATTTCAAGGAGCAAAGCTGCCGCACCGGCAACATGGGGCGTTGCCGCCGATGTGCCTTTATAATTTGCATAGCCGTCATCACCTGCGGTCGATTTTAAGCCATCGGATGGTGCAACCACATCCGGTTTGATCAAAGGATTATCTCCGGTATCGTATCGATAATCCCAGAGCGTGTCGGGAATTGCTGCCTGGCAGGGATACTCTTGTTGAATGTCCTCCCATGCAGCGGGGCCACGACTTGATCTATCTTTTATACTATCTGAAGAATCTACTGCGCCCACAGCCGTGACAGAGCTGATATGGGCTGCACCGGTATTGACCGGTGGGTCCTGGTTAGGATGCAGCCAGGGTGACGGCACATTTCCCGGGGTAGCAATATTCCAGGGAATCGGACCTGGTTCATTATTTGGCCCGGCTGGTAAATCATCACAATCACCAAAGTTATTTTCCCCCTCATTCCCGATTGAGTTGAAATGATGAATTTCCAATTCCAGCATATGATCGGTGGTATTTCGCCAGGCGGCATAACTTGGCATATGATAAAACTTACGAGAGGCCGACATCGTCAGTATATCCGGAAGACGAAACTCACTACCGTATTCATTTTTCATCTCCTGGAAAAAATCAAACGCCTCAAACCAGTTAGATTCATTCAAGCTTGCCATTCTGAAACACATCACCACCGTGGCCGGAGCTACTCCCGTTTGTTTTCCGTTGGTTCCATCCCCCGTCACAATACCTGTTGATTTGGTTCCATGGTAAGTAGGACTTGCATCCATAGGATCATTATTATTGGCCACAAAATCCCAGCCGTGATTATCCAAGCTTTCGCCGTTATACTCAAATTCGCTTCCATCCCACATACTATTGACCAAATCCGGGTGGTTGTAATCGCAACCGGTATCAAATATGGCAACTTTGATATCTTTGCCTGTAACATCAAATTGCTCCCAAACATCCGTAGCATTAATCCTTTCTATGCCCCATTGTACTTCAGGTGATGCCATCAACGATTTTTCCCTATTATCCGTTTTCAAATCTTTGCCGAAATTATAATCCAGAACCTGCTCTATCGGTACATGTCTGTCATAGTTTATAACCGCTACTTCACTCAATTCCTGAAGCTGATAGATGATTTCTGAAGTTACTTCGGCTGAAATAGATAAAGCCATCTCTAAAGTATTTATATCGCCGGCCTGCTGATCCCGGCCGGCTGCTTGCAATATTTGCAATGCATTTGAAAACACATCTGCGGCCCGATCGCGAATATTTTGGACTACGATTTGCCGACGCTCATTTTGTGAGAGGTCATAGAAACGTTGATCCCGGTAGGCATAATCGGTTTCATGATGGAAAGTTACAATTAGCGGGATTTTTTCTCCTTCCTCAACCTTATCCATTTTTTCCTTCAATCCCGGTGAAATTTTATGCCGGGCTAAAAGTTCTGAACTTACACCAAACAAAAACAGCAATGCAAAAATCGAAATTCTTTTAAACTTCATTTTTGCCTCCACCATGTTATTTTTTCCGGTAATGCAGGATTCCCTTTCCCCAAGGCCTGTCATAGGTTAACTCAAGCACGTGCGAACCCTGTTTGACATGCAGATTGGGATGATCCGGATCTGCATCAGATGGAAGCACTTGAAGTATCGCCACACGCCCCATTACACCCGAAATTCTTGGACATCCCCAATCATCCCGAAATGTCAGTACACAATCTTCAACAGTAAGTAATGAATCTGTGCCAAACCTTTCATAACTGCCTCCACAGACTATTTCATCTACATTACATGGTTCTTCTACTGGACCGTCAACACACCGTAAGCTCTTGATGAATTTTCCATCCTCCATAAATTCCAAAAGGTATTCTTCTTCCTCAGGAACTTTCCAAATTCCCTCTTCATGATCTTCAAATGCTCTACTTTCCTCAAATGAAGGGGGATTAATGGTTTCGATGGATTCCAGTTCCCATTTAGTGCCGGCCACATCATTATCCGGTTTTATATCTCCGCCCTCAAACAAAGTACATGAATAAAAGACCAAACCGGTCAAAAATCCGATGGCTGCGATTCCAAATCTTTGATGTACCATAAGATCCTCATTGATATATATCCGTTAAAATCGAAGCTATGACGTTTATTGTTTTTGCGTTCTTCATGGTTAAGCCTTGGCCATTCCATTTTCGATCATCATTAGTGTCAGGATGATCATTAAATGAGGGCGGATTTTCATCAGGAAATGGTACATCATCCGCTGTTTTTGTAAGTATATCATAAATCTCCTGATGTTTGATATTTGGTTGAATACTCAAAATCAACCCGATAACACTACTTACATAAGGAGCTGCAAAAGAGGTGCCGAATGCCATTGTAGTATCCTGAACATCACTTCCATATAATGTAACTATTCTGCGTGCCGGTGCTGCAATATCGATATGAGCTGTATATGCACTCAAGCTTTCATCAAAATAATCCGTATCATATTCCTGTTTCTGCCAGGTTTGCCCCTCGTCATGGGTATGCCGTATCGTTTCTCGCATACCAACTGTCCATCCCTGGGTATTATTGGTAAAATGTATTGAACTCAATGCCAACCCATCAATACTCTTTTCCTCCCATGTTTGTCCGCCATCTTCAGTATAGAGCATTCTCGCAAAACCTGGTGAACTAATAGGTACATATGTATCACCACCCACTGCCCAGCCGATATCGGTATCGAAAAAAAACAGCGAAAACAATGTGGCATCCGTGGGGGTTTCCTCTTCATACCAGTGCTTTTCCTCACTTTTTGTCAAAGATACGGATTCACTGATCCCACCTTTCATTGAATTCGACCACGACAATTCCGGAACAGAGAGGTTCAGGAATAGGGTCGGCAACAGGAAAAGTGCAAATCCATCTGTTAGCAGCTTCAGAAATCTCTTTTTTTTATTCATGGCTATTGACATAATTGATAAAATATTTTCTTGCAATGTTATGCACTTTTTAACCAACAAAGGAAGTTTTGTAACAGGAAGCGGGAGTTTTTCTGATTTGTGAGGCTTTTGAGAGATTGGAATGTCATGGCACGATGCCATATGCACCTTTTGTGGTTTGCATGGTCTTCCGGCCGGCAGCAGATTGAAGAGAACAAGAGTGAGTGTATGAATGAGTAGATTTTTTCATGATGTTGTTCTTCTTTGCTATGACAAAAAATATCCTCACTTCACTTGAGATGAGAGCGAGGGAAATTTATTGTTCGCCTTGTGGCGGATTATCCCTGAATTCCCGGAATATTCTCCGGCAATTTCACGGGTGAACCGGGATCTTGCCGGCCGGGAGCGATTGAAGAATAGCGTATGCTTTCTGATGAGCGTTTTTGATATGCCGGAGCGGCTGCATGAGGACCGTTCCACCGTTCATTGCTCCCCGGAAGGAGTGCCAAGCGTTTGTATGTGAATTGCCTGGTTTTCATCGTATTGCCGTTATTAGCATACGGGAATGAAATATTACTATTCCTTAATAGTAAGCTATTCATTGACGGAACAAAGTCAACAAATTTATAAAATAGTTTGCAACTGATTATTTTTATTGCCTTTATATTTCGTTCTTTGAAAGCAGAAAATGACAAACCTGTCAGCTGAAAATTTCACTTCAACCCGTTATTTTTAACGGGTTCAGAGATTTTCAGTTTTCGAACGCTGCTTTATCCATATTACATCCCTCACTTCTATGTATTCGCAAATAGAAAAACAGTGGCGGGTTCCGGCAAAGCAGCGTCTGAGAGGATTATAATCGGGGGAGGTAACATCCACACCAGGTAATCAGATATTTGAAAAAAATCAAAAACGATTTACCAAGTGACCTACCGTTTCCAACCCGAAGCTGAGCTAAATTATTAAAAATAATTGTTATTATTTCTTTATTTTGTTATTTATAACAAATAATGGAAACAAAACAGCTCCGCAATGAATTTTCAAGAGTTCCGGAACCGGCTGGAAATATTCCCCTGTTTTACCACA
>SLQC01000171.1 GCA_007131625.1 Balneolales bacterium
CTTCAGACCGGGCCTTGCTGGAACCATACAGTATCATCTGGCAATATTTTGTCCGCAGGCGAAAAACGTTTGACCAACTGCCGCAAAAGGATCGCAACAGTCTGTTGAATAATGACAGACAAACTGACTAAATTGTGCCCCTTAATGTGCAGTCGGGTATTGGGCCGTGTACTAAAATACGATGCAGCTTCGTGATTACTACAAACCAATTCATATCATTCCTGGTTCTAACCCGAAACTTAATTCTACGGACAAAGCTTCGATAATGTCAATTTTCAATTACTCCCGGATAGCGGTTCAAAACGTTGCGGCGTCCAGTCGGACCGGCAGCTTCTCACATCGTGATTACCGTTCATCGTATCGGGATGGCAGTATGTCCCATCGGACTGTCAGTTCCCTCCCGAGACTGCTCCCCACGGTCACGTCTATCTCCATCTGGCTTGTGCTCATGGTGTTACTAGCATCGTGCGCTTCCACTGATGAGTTGAAAGATGACGAAATGGATCATCTTCTCGATGAGGCAACAGAAGAATACAGCGATCTGGCAGATCTGCTCGACGAAATGTCTAGTATGGATGAAAATCTTGACGAAAGTACCTTAAAAAGAATCGAAGTGCAGGCACAGAAACTACTTGATGAGCTTCCCGAACTGGATATTCCCATTGAAAGCTATCGCAGCCGTTTTGCCGATCAAATAGCATTGTCATACAATGAAATCCCGGAGATTTATCTCCAGGTCGAGGAAGAAGATCGGCAGAGACAATCAAATCGTGGATATCGAATTCAGATCATATCCACGCAGGATGCCCGGTTAGCCAACGAAATACAGGACGATTTCGAAGAATGGATCAGTGATGTAACCGCTCCACCCCACGCCCGAACCTATATGCTTTTTCAGCAACCTTACTATCGGGTGCAGGTCGGTGATTTTCTGGATCGCGAAAAAGCGATGGAATTCACCGAGTTTGTCCGCCTGCGTTATCCCGATGCCTGGGTCATACACAGCCAAATCCACCCTGGCCGTGTTGAGCGGTGATTTATAAATCGTAGTCCAATCAATCCGGCTAAAATGGAATGCTGTAACCGGAATGCGATCCTTTATGAAAGGAAAACTTAATCATCAGCATACACAGCCGGATCCGGACAGCTGCACAACAGATTCCGATCACCATAGACTTCATCAATGCGACCTACCGGTGGCCAGTATTTTCTGTCAGCAACCCAGCCGAGAGGAAATGCCGCTTCCTTCCGGGAATACGGCCGGTCCCAAACATCATCAGCAACCGTTCGTGCAGTGTGCGGAGCCATCTTCAGTGGATTCACTTCCTTGTCCCACTCACCACTGCGAATCTGCTCTAGCTCTTCACGAATAGCGATCATTGCATCACAAAACCGGTCCAGTTCCTCCTTGTTCTCACATTCGGTCGGTTCAATCATCATCGTCCCGGGAACCGGAAATGAAACCGTCGGTGCGTGATAGCCATAATCCACCAAACGTTTGGCTACATCGATGACATCCACACCGGTTTCCTGTTTGAATGTACGCAGTTCGATGATCATTTCATGTCCGACCCGGCCGTTTTTGCCAACATACAGTGGACTATAGTAATTCTTAAGCCGGTCTTTGATGTAATTGGTGTTGAGAATAGCCAGTTTGGTCGCATTGGTGAGGCCTTCCGCACCCATCATGCGGATGTATGCATAGGATATGGCCAGAATACCCGGACTTCCAAATGGTGCTGCTGCGATCGCACCCGATGAAGCCGGTGACCCTTTTTGTGAGAAGTGATCAGGGAGATGCGGCTGCAGATGCGACTTCACCCCTATAGGACCCATGCCAGGCCCACCCCCGCCGTGCGGGATGCAAAACGTTTTGTGCAGGTTGAGATGGCAGACATCAGAGCCTACAATTGCCGGGGATGTAATTCCAACCTGGGCATTCATATTGGCGCCATCCATGTAAACCTGTCCGCCAAACTCATGAATCAGCGCACAAATTTCCTTGATATCTTCTTCAAAAACCCCATGCGTCGACGGGTAGGTAACCATCAGTGCCGCAAGTCGATCTTTGTGCTGCATCACTTTTTCACGCAGATCGTCGAGGTCGATATTACCCTGGTCATCGCATTTTGTGATCACCACCTTCATCCCGGCCATGACGGCACTAGCTGGATTCGTACCGTGTGCGGACGACGGCACGATGGTGACATCCCTATGTGCTTCACCGCGTGATTTGTGCCAGGAGTGGATGGTGAGCAATCCTGCATACTCGCCCTGCGCACCGGAATTGGGCTGCATCGAGATCGCGTCAAAACCGGTAATTTCACAGAGCCATTCAGAAAGTTCCTCGATAATCTGGTGGTATCCCCTGGTCTGTTCGTCAGGCGCAAAGGGATGAACATCGGCCAGTTCCGGCCAGCTTACCGGCAGCATTTCCGTGGTAGCGTTAAGCTTCATAGTACACGATCCCAGTGAGATCATGGAGTGTGTGAGGGATATGTCGCGGTTCTCAAGCCGTTTGAGATAACGCAGCATCTCGTGCTCGCTGTGGTAGCTGTTGAAGACGGGATGCTCAAGGTATTCACTGGAACGGGCGATATGATCCGGATACGATACGGAAATCTGCTTGCCAAGAGATTCGATATCAGGTAATCTGGTCCCTTTCCGGCCACTCTCCTCAGCAAAAAGAGCAATGATACCGGCGACGTCTTTCAATTCCTTGGCCTGATCGAATGAGATACCGATAGCAGGCCCTGAACCATTGCCGGTAGCATCGAAATAGCGGAAGTTGAGACCTTTTTTCTCAGCGGCGGTGCGAATGCGTTGTTGCTGCTCCGGTGAATTCAGCCGGACTTTAAGCGTGTCAAAATAGAGTGCGTTTTCCTGCCGGAATCCGAGCTCACGCAAACCCTCTTCGGTTAGTCTGGCAAGTGCGTGGATCCGGGTTGCAATGTAGCGGAGGCCTTCCGGACCATGATATACACCATACGCACCGGCCATCACAGCCAGCAGTACCTGAGATGTGCAAATGTTGGAAGTGGCTTTTTCCCGTCGGATGTGCTGCTCGCGGGTCTGAAGTGCCATCCGGTAGGCGGTGTGACCCGATTTGTCGACCGAAACGCCGATAATCCGGCCCGGGACCTGCCTTTTGTAAGTGTCGCGCGTAGCGAAATAGGCGGCGTGTGGACCACCATATCCCAAAGGAACACCGAAACGCTGCGTACTTCCGACGACGACATCAGCGCCCATCTCTCCCGGTGGCTTGAGGAGCGCCAGACTAAGCAGATCCGCAGCAACGGCCACGCCAACCTGATGCTCACCGGCGGATGTGATTACCGGTTCGATGTTCCGGACTTCCCCGTTGTTATCAGGGTACTGCAGCAGGATGCCGAATAAGCCGGAATCGGCGAAGTCGATCCGGTCGGGATGATCCACAACCAGTTCGATACCCATCGGTTCCGCACGCGTTTTAAGGACGTCGATGGTTTGCTGAAAGCACAAACTGGAGACAAAAAAGCGATCGGCCTTTTTCTTTTCGCCCTTGCGCACATCTCTGAGAAGTGACATCGCCTCGGCGGCGGCGGTGGCTTCGTCGAGCAGCGAAGCGTTAGCGATCTCCATGCCGGTGAAATCGATTACCATGGTCTGAAAATTGACGAGCGCCTCGAGTCGGCCTTGCGATATTTCAGCCTGATATGGTGTATAGGAGGTGTACCAGCCAGGATTTTCCAGGATGTTTCGCTGAATTACCGCCGGTGTGATCGTCTCGTAATATCCCATGCCGATGTAATTCCGAAATATCCGGTTTTTGCCCGCAATTTTGCGAAACTCTTTGATAAAATGGTGTTCACTAAGTGGGGGCGGCAGATTGAGCGGTTTTTTTAGCCGGATTGATGCGGGGACAGTCTGGTTGATCAGATCGTCGAGCGAGGTGCAGCCGACGGTTTCCAGCATTGCTGAGATGTCGCTTTCGCTAGGACCGTTATGTCGTTCTTCAAAATGCTCTCGTTCAAAAACAGGATTCATGGAAATGCTTCTCAGGAATTTGGTATTGGATTGATAATAATGGCAAGATACGTATCATTTCATATGTTTAAAATTCATGATTCACAAGGTCACATGGATCACCCATGATTTAATCATCTGCCTGTGTGTCAAGTACTTGCCATGGGTGTTTCATGTGTTTAAAATGGAAGAAAAAATATTGAATAGATGTAGCTTTCAGTAACCTTCAATGAACATGTCAGTATACTTCAACGAACATGTCAGTATACTTCAACATACATGCGTTCTCCCGGTTTCAAATTTGATTTTATCCAATCCTTCGACCAATTTTCCGGGTCATGACGGCGGGTCTCGTCCATCAATC
>SLQC01000225.1 GCA_007131625.1 Balneolales bacterium
AAGGAGCACCACAGCTTGGGACTGTGGTGCTCCGGTTTGCTTTATTCATTGACAACAATTCAACAAATAGTAGCAGGAGGTAACTTATGACAATACCAAAACTCAAAAAAGTTTTTTTATTAATATTGGCCACGGGACTCATGTATGCAGTTCCGGCAGCAGCACAATTCAGCGTAGACCTCGATATCAAAAGCCGATATATATGGAGAGGTGCCGATTTTGGAAATTCTCCTAGTATTCAACCGGAATTGAGTTATGCTTTAGGAGGCCTGGAAGTCGGTTTTTGGGCGGCTTATGCCACAAACGGAGATCCGGAAGGGACAGAAGTGGATCTCTGGGCTTCTTACACTCATGAAACCGATGCCGGCAGTTTTTCTGTCTATGCAACGGACTATACGTTTCCGGTGCATCACACCGGAATGATCGGTGCAGAGACCTGGTTAGATAGCGACGCCCACTTTATCGAACTCGGTCTGGGCTATGCAGGCACCGACGCATTACCAATATCGGTTTTCGCCGGTATGTTCGTTCACAATGACAATGACAATTCGGTGTATATCGAACTGGGATACGATGCGGATCCGGTCGGGTTTTTCCTCGGTTTCACACCTTTTGAGTCCGAAGCATACGGAACATCCGGAGCGGGAATTATCAATCTTGGCATCACAGGTACCCGTGAACTTATCATTACTGATAATTTCTCACTGGGTCTTTCATCCAGCCTGATCGTTAATCCCTATGCTGAAAATGCCCATATGCTGGTGGGTATCAGCTTTTAGCGATCAGAAGCAATATTACTTTGCAAGTGAAAATGGACTGTTTTGACAATCCGGCAATCTGTGTGACGTTCCGGTTTTCACCGGAACGCTTCAGCACTTTTATCTCTTAAACATGGTGGAGAGAATAAAGCAGAGCATCTCATTTATCTCTTAAACATGGTGGAGAGAATAAACCAGATGTTCTCTTTTCTCTCCCGGAGCCGGCGCGTAAAATAGGGAAGCCACATGGTTCCGTACGGTACATAAACACGAACGTTATACCCTTCTTTAACCAGTTCTTTGCACGTGGTTTGGCGCAGTCCGTAGAGCATCTGAAACTCGAACGTGCTTCGGGGAATTCCGTTTTCTTCAGCATAACGTTTGGTCCAGTCGATCAGCAGATCGTCATGTGTTGCAATACGGGGATAGACGGTTGACCTTAGAATTTTTGATACATATTCTTTGAAAACAGCACGAATATCGACTATGTTCTGAAGGGCAACATGCGCTGGTTCCCTGTAAGCTCCCTTGCAGAGGCGGACATCAGCATTTTCCCTGACTATCTTGGCAATATCCTCCCTTGACCGGTGCATATATGCCTGAATTACGATGCCGACATGCTTTCCGTAAGAAATTTTCGCTTCGTAAAACAGATCGAGGGTCCGTTGTGTGTAATCCGAACCTTCCATGTCGATGCGCACAAACTGATCAAGCTCTTTCGTCTTGTCCAGCAGCGCAAACAGATTATCACGACAATAATCCTGATCGATATCCATTCCCATCATTGTCAGTTTAATGGAGATTGTGGCATCGAGTTGCTGATCCCGAATGCCCTCCAGAAGCTCGCAATAGGATTGCGTGGTTTCGTCAGCGGTTTGACGATTGGTCACGTTCTCTCCCAACAAGTCAAGTGTAACACTGATACCCTTGCCATTTAATTCCCGGACTTTGGGTGCAGCTACGGAAAAGGTTTCACCGGCAACGAACCTTTTTGCTAAGAAATAGGGTAAGCGTAACATTGATTGAACTGACTGGAATTTGAATAGAATTCGGGGATATCCCGGGATATAACAGGGATGTACGATGTTAATAAATGGCGTTCTTCGAATTATATCTGACCGTATGATACGATTTTTCGCAGCATTTCCATAAATGGGAGTGCCGTGTAGTAAACAGGTCATGCACATGTGCCACATGGAATTTCTTGTAGCAAATGTAACGGATTCTTATATTATGGCCACAAAACAGCCGGGTATTCTGATAGAACCATTATTATGAGTATGATATCCGTTCAGGTCAACAATTTACAAAATGGACTTTTTACCGCTCTCAATAATTATTGTATATGTCTTTCTGAGCATTTCGCTGCTGATATCTCTTGTCAGAGTGATTCTGGGACCAAGTCTGCCGGACCGGGTCGTGGCACTTGACATGATTTCCTTTATAGTGATCAGTTTGATTGCTGTATATACAATATCGTCGGGACATCCTGTCTATCTGGATGTTGCCATCGTCCTTGCGCTTATTGCATTCCTGGGAACCATTGCATTTGCCCGCTTCGTGTTCAAACGGGCAGAAAAGGAGAGGAATCGTGCTTGAAGTAATTGCCGGAATTTTACTCATTACAGGAGGTTTCTTTGTGTTCGTGGCTGCTGTTGGTATTCTGCGTCTTCCAGATATTCTCATGCGTATGCATGCGTCAACCAAAGCCGGAACACTGGGAGCAGGACTTATTCTACTGGCTGTGGCATTTACCTACGCCGAGATCGGGATCATATCCCGTGTTATCGCTGCAATTGCATTCATTTTAATGACAGCTCCGGTTGCGGCACATACCATAGGCCGGGCTGCCTATCAGAGTGGAATCACTTTTTGGAAGGGTACTATTGTGGATGAGCTGCAGGACTATTACCACCGAAGCAGTAAAATCAACACCAAATCTGATAAAATCCCGGATATTGACTGACAAGAAAGGATACCTTGAATGACGGATTAAAAACCATCGTTCAAATATAAATTGCATGAACGTTTTATTTATATATCGAAGATGTGATCACGGTTTGAAAAATCCGGCTCTTGCCGGTGGGAGGGGGAGATGCTAACCGTGCTCCTGATCATCTTTGGCGTAGCCTTTATCGCACCATGGCTGCACAGTATTCTGAAAGAAAAAACAGGATGGGTACTTGCCCTGCTGCCTCTTGGCAGTTTTGTATACCTCCTTTCACATCTCCCACAAATTGCTGCCGGCGAAACCATTACCCAGTCAACTACCTGGGTGTCGATGGAGTTTTTCGAGATTAACCTGGCATTTTATCTTGACGGACTCAGCCTGATGTTCGGTTTTATCATCACCGGAATTGGCACATTTATCGTTTTATACGGAAGCGGCTATCTCAGCGGACATACTGATCTGCCGCGGTTTTATATAGCCGTACTGATGTTTATGGGTTCGATGCTCGGTGTCGTGCTGGCAGACAATCTCATCAGCATTTTCGTCTTCTGGGAGCTCACCAGCTTCACCTCATATTTGCTTATCGGCTTCAATCATGAACAGGAAGCATCTCGCAAAGCAGCCCTGCAAGCACTGCTGGTAACGGGAATCGGGGGACTCTCGCTGCTGGCCGGACTCGTGATGATGGGCTTTGCAACCGGGCATTGGGAAGTTTCGGCACTGCTCAATGAGGGGGAAGTGGTACGTGAGCACGCTCATTATCTGCCTATCCTCATACTTGTGCTTGGCGGAGCTTTCACCAAATCGGCCCAGTTTCCATTCCACTTTTGGCTTCCCAGTGCTATGGCGGCCCCGACTCCGGTCAGCGCCTATCTGCACTCCGCAACGATGGTAAAGGCCGGTGTTTATCTCCTGGCACGGATGCATCCAGTTCTTGGTGCCACGGAAACCTGGATGATTCTGGTAGGTGGGTTCGGTGCCTTGACGCTCCTTATCAGTGCCTGGCTGTCGCTCAGTTTCACCGATATGAAACAGATTCTTGCTTATTCCACTGTGATGGCACTTGGGACGATGATGATGTTGATCGGATTGGGAACTGAGCTCTCAATGCAGGCGCTGGTCGTCTTTATTCTTACTCACGCGATGTACAAAGGCGCCCTCTTTATGGTCGCCGGCGCAGTGGACCACGAAGCCGGTACCCGGGATGTGCTTAAATTGGGCGGACTTCGCTCCCTAATGCCGATTTCGGCCGCCGCTGCCGCTGTTGCCGCGCTCTCCATGGGCGGTATTCCACCGCTGTTCGGATTTGTCGCCAAGGAACTCGTCTATGAAGCGGCGCTCGGAGCTGTCAGTTGGCCGGTGTTATTTATTTCGTTTGCAGTTGTTGCCAATATGGCTATTGTCGCAGCATCAGCAATCGTGGCTATCCGGCCATTTTACGGGAAACTGGTCGAAACGCCTAAAAAGGCCCACGAAGCGCCACTGTCCATGTGGATCGGACCTTCGATTCTTGCGGCACTCAGTGTCGTTTTCGGTGTGCTTCCGTTTTTGGCAGATAAATCCCTGTTGATACCGGCTGCCGCAGGTGTCTGGGGAGCACCGATCGATTTTTATCTTTCCCTCTGGCACGGAATCAACCTTCCGCTGATACTGAGCGTTCTTACCCTTGCGGGCGGTTTGCTGATTTTTTGGATCTGGGACGGGTTGCGCGAATCGGCCCCCATGCGTGTGTATCAGTCGGCATTTGCTACACTTCCGGCTACAGTTTATGACAAACTTGTGGACGGCATGCTCGGTCTCGCAGAATGGCAGACGCGTGTGCTGCAGAACGGTTTCATTCATAACTATTTGCTAACTATCATTACTGTTGCTCTTATTGGAATAGGCTACACATTTCTGAGTAAGGCCGGCATTCACTGGAATCTCCAATTTGCCGATGTCCATTTCTATGAATGGGCGCTGACCATTGCGATTCTGGTATCGCTTGGAATCATGATGGCTTTCGGGCACTCACGACTCACCATGATTGTAGGCACCGGTATTATCGGGTTTGGACTCGCACTCATTTATCTCATTCATGGTGCTGCTGATCTTGCAATGACGCAGGTACTTGTAGAGACGCTCACCGTAATTTTGGTCGTTCTTGTCCTGACACATGTTCCTAAATTAAAAGAAGTGCGAAGTGTCGCATCCAGATCCCGGGACGGAGTCGTCGCACTGGCCGCAGGCCTTCTAATGATGATGCTTATCTTTGCCGCCACTGCGGCACCATTTGATGCTTTTATCTCCGAGTTTTACGCCGAAGCAAGCTACCCGCTGGCACACGGTCGAAATATTGTCAATGTGATTCTTGTGGATTTCAGGGCACTTGATACCATGGGTGAAGTCGTGGTTGTCGCCATAGCCGGTCTTGCCGTGTTTGCGTTAATCAAGATGACTCGATCCGGATCTTCAAAAGAAGGAAAACGTTATGAATAGTCTGATTCTACATACAGCCACTCGGTTAATGATCGGTATTATAGTCCTGTTTTCGCTGTTTCTTTTCTTCCGGGGACATGATGAACCCGGCGGGGGATTTATCGGCGGACTGGTTGGTGCTGGTGCCTTTACACTGTACGCAATCGCATTCGGGTCCGAGGCCACACGGGCGATATTGCGCATCGATCCCATAACTCTGATTGCTCTCGGACTTGTAAGTCTTGTCATCAGTGGGATCATTCCCATGTTCACATTCGAGCCGTTTCTCACCGGAAAATGGCTGTTTTTGGAACTGGGAGAATCTGAATTTAAACTGAGCACACCGCTGATTTTTGATATCGGTGTCTATTTGTGTGTTCTTGGGTTTATTCTGGCTGTCATTTTTTCACTCGAGGAAGTAAAATAAATTTATGGAAACCATCCTTCCCATATTGGCCGGGGCTATTTTTGCGTCTGGTGTGTATCTGTTGCTCCGGCAAAGTGTCATTCTAACGATTATCGGTATCATTCTGATCAGTAATGCTGTGAATCTGGCATTGTTTTCACTCGGGCGCATTACGACTGAAAACCCGCCATTAATAGCTTCCGGAAGTGTGATTCCTGAGCTTCCATTTGCCAATCCGCTGCCTCAGGCACTGATTCTCACGGCTATTGTGATCGGCTTCGGACTACTGGCTTTTGCGCTGGCACTGGCCTACCGCAGTTATAAGGAACTTGGGACGGTAGATCAGGACACTATGCTAAAAGACGCTGAAGACACCTCATCCGCCATCGTCACAGATTCTGAGAACAACGAAAAAAGAAATGCATGAACGGTCTGCTTGTACTCCCTATAGCCATCCCCCTTGTCGTCGCCACTTTGGCGCTACTTTTCCGTAGATCCTCCGTTATGCAGCGTTGGATCGGCGTGGCCGGAATGCTGGTGCTGCTGGTGTCGGTAGCGATTCTGTTTCGCGACGTCTATGTCGACGGCATCCAGGTCCTGCAGCTCGGCAACTGGCAAGCTCCGTTCGGTATCACCCTGGTTGCTGATCTGCTTAGTATGCTGATGCTCGCCATTTCGGCGATCATGGGCCTGATTATTGCTGTCTACTCGATCTACGACATCGACAAGGAACGCGAGAGGTACGGTTACTATCCGTTGCTTCACATACTGTTGATGGGTGTGAACGGAAGTTTCCTCACAGGTGATATTTTTAATATGTATGTCTGGTTTGAAGTGATGCTTATCGCAAGTTTCATTTTGCTGGCACTTGGTAACAGCAAAAACCAGCTGCAGGGAGCCTTGAAATACGTAATCATCAATCTTTTTTCCTCATTATTATTCCTGTTCGGCGTAGCGATGCTGTATGGTATGACCGGTACGTTAAATATGGCCGATCTCGCGATGCGCTTGCCGGAGGTGGAAAATACCGGACTGGTGACCACGGTCGCCATGATTTTTATGGTTTCTTTTGGAGTCAAAGCTGCCATTTTCCCGCTCTTTTTCTGGCTGCCGGCTTCATATCACACGCCACCAGTCGCTATTTCGGCCGTGTTTGGCGGACTTCTCACCAAAGTCGGTGTATATGCGCTTATCCGCGTCTTTACCCTGCTCTTTACACAGGATATCGGGTATACCCATACCATTTTGTTGTGGGTGGCAGGATTTACCATGGTAACCGGGGTTCTCGGTGCCGCATCGCATTTTGAGTTTCGTAAAATACTTTCGTTCCATATTGTGAGTCAGATTGGTTATATGATCATGGGACTGGCTTTCAATACCGCTCTCGGGCTCATGGGAGCCATTTTCTATGTACTGCACAATATTCTGGCCAAGTCCAACCTGTTCCTGATCAGCGGTATCGCCCAGCGGCTGACGGGAACCTTTGAATTGAAACAGATGGGTGGATTATACAAACATTATCCGATTCTGGCGACACTGTTTCTAATCTCCGCTTTTGCGCTGGCCGGATTTCCACCGCTCTCCGGTTTTTGGGCAAAACTGTCGCTCGTCAAGGCCGGTCTTTCCATTGAAGCCTATGTAATCACGGCCGTAGCCATTTTGGTGGGTCTACTCACCCTCTTTTCCATGACCAAGATCTGGATGACCGCCTTCTGGGCGGCTGTTCCCGAGATTGGAGTCCCGGACCATTTCGGCAAGATGCCGCTGTTCGGTGCCGGCAACCTCTACATCATGGTGGTCCCGGTAATGGTGGTGGCCGGGTTGATTATTCTCGTCGGATTCTATGCCCAGCCACTGCTCGAAGTCTGTCTTGACGCCGCCGAACAACTTCTCAATCCATCTGTTTACATTGAAGCCGTTTTGGGACCACAATGAAACATCTATAGCTGAAATTAATGGCACACCGATGCATGATTAAACACGGTCATGGTATTACATGTGACGTTATATATAAGAAAAATTTAAACACATGAAAATATTTCTGTTTCATATCATACTTGCATTGGTCTGGACGGCTGTTACTGCAACCTTTTCATTCGAAAACCTGATCATCGGACTAATACTCGGATACATCGTCCTGCTGGTAGTTGGTCCGGCTATAGATCAGAGCGGATATACACGCCGGGTTTATAAAGCGATAACGTTATTCCTTTTCTTCATCAAAGAGCTCTTCGTTTCCAGCATCCGCGTTGCGAAAGATGTGATGCGACCCGGTTTTCACATGAAATCCGGTGTGGTCGCCATCCCGCTGGATGTCACAGGTAATCTTGAGATCACCCTGCTTGCCAATATGATTTCACTGACGCCGGGAACCCTGAGTCTTGAGGTGTCGGACGATCGCAAGTTTCTTTATATTCATGCCATGTATATCGATGAGGGTGTGGATCAGGTTCGTCATAACATCAAGGAGGGAATGGAACAGCATATCATGGAAGTAATGAATTAATAGGTACAGCATCCCGCTGACTTTCCGCTCCACCGTCCCATTTTTTTCAGTTCCCCGTGCAACCGGAACCGAAGCGTACATATGGTCGTTGAATGTGTGGTAACGCTCCCCCTATTTTAATCCTATGTCCGAACCCAAGACAAAAACCGAATCATCTGCATCCCGTACCCTGTCTCCCATAATTATCAAGGGTGCCCGGGTTCATAATCTGAAAAATATCGATGTCACTATTCCACGTAATAAACTGACGGTAGTGACCGGTGTAAGTGGATCGGGGAAGTCAAGTCTGGCGTTTGACACAATCTATGCCGAAGGCCAGCGTCGTTATGTGGAAAGCCTCTCCAGTTACGCTCGGCAGTTTCTGGAGCGAATGGACAAGCCGGATGTCGATTTCATGCAGGGCATCTCGCCGGCCATGGCGATCCAGCAGAAAAACACGACTACCAACCCCCGTTCGACGGTCGGAACCACTACCGAAATTTATGACTACATGCGGTTGCTTTTTGCCCGCATCGGTGAGACAATATCGCCGGTTTCCGGACTTCCCGTGAGAAAAGAAACGCCGCAATCAGTGATCACCGATATCCAGGAACGGTTTGACGAGAAACAGCGGTTTTATATCCTGTTTTCAGTCAGTATGGAAAAAAACCGGAAGATGCGGGAGGAACTCGAAATCTTTCTTCAGAAAGGGTTTAACCGTGTGTTGCTTCCGGGGGAGAAGATGGTGGATATGTCCCGGGAAGAGATCAATTTCCGGAAATATCATTCAGATGAAGTTCGGGTTGTGGTTGACCGTCTGGCGGTAAAAAAGAATGATGATACATTCAGGAGCCGCATGGTGGATTCCGTGGAAACAGCTCTCCTGGAAGGGCGTGGCAGATGCTATATTAAAATACATGATGGCGAGGAACTGCTCTACAGCGAGCGGTTTGAACGAGACGGCATCGATTTCACCGAGCCGTTACCACAGATGTTCTCGTTCAACAATCCGTTCGGTGCATGCCGTACATGCGAAGGGTTCGGACGCATACAGGGAATTGACGAAGACAAGGTAATTCCCGATCCTGATCGTTCGATTCGCGGAGGGGTCATCGCCCCGTTCAATTCGCCAAAGTTCGGACGAAATCTGAAATTGCTTGTCAAAGTGGCTGCACGATACGGCCTTCCGATTGATGAACCCTACCATTCGCTTTCAAAAGAAGTGAGGGATATTCTGTGGTATGGCAAAGATGACTATCCGGGCATACACAGCGTCTTCGAACAGATTAAAAGTGAATTTTATAAAGTGCATATGCGTGTGTTCTACGCCCGGTATCGCGGCTACTCCCGATGTCCGGAGTGCGACGGCTACCGTGTTCGTAAAGATGCACTGTACGTGAAAGTTGCCGATTTACACATCGGACAGATATCTGAAATGACGATCGGACACGCCCGTGCATTTTTTGATCAGCTGACACTGTCCGACTATCAGCAGGCGGTGGGTGGACAGATTCTCTTTGAAATTCGCAAACGGTTGAAGTATCTGGATGAAGTCGGCCTCCATTATCTTACGCTCAACAGGCTCACCAATACACTCAGTGGTGGCGAAGCGCAAAGAATCAACCTGGCCAATGCGCTCGGAAGTTCTCTGATCGGCAGTCTGTATGTACTGGATGAACCCACGATCGGACTCCATCCTCGTGACAACAACCGGCTTATCAGCATCCTGAAGTCGCTTCGGGATATCGGTAACACTGTGCTGGTGGTGGAGCACGACCCCGAAATGATTCGCGCATCCGACCACGTCATTGACATCGGGCCCTTTGCAGGAATCCACGGTGGAGAAGTCTGTTTTTCAGGGGAATACCATGCGCTTCTGGAATCCAAAACATTGACCGGCAAGTACTTAAGTGGCCAAAAAACTATTGCGGTCCCGGACAGAAGGAGAAGGGGAAGCGGTAAAGAAATGGTTCTTGAAGGCGCATGTGAAAACAATCTGAAGAGTATTACTGTCCGTTTTCCGCTTGGAAAACTGGTTTGTGTGACCGGGGTGAGTGGATCAGGCAAATCGACGCTGGTTCACCGAACCCTCTATGCCGGTATTATGAAAGAACTCGGTGTTTATAATGATAAAGTGGGACGATACCGGTCGCTGAAAGGATTGCATTACATCTCCGGAGCGGAAATGGTGGATCAGACACCGATCGGACGCTCGAGCCGTTCTAACCCCGCAACCTACACCAAGTCGTTCGACGGTATCAGGGAAGTTTTTTCTCGTACTAGAGAGGCCAGGATTATGGGCTACACGGCAGGACACTTTTCCTTCAATGTACCGGGCGGGCGATGCGAAACGTGTCAGGGAGAAGGAGTTCAGACGATAGAAATGCAGTTTCTGGCGGATGTTGAGTTGCCTTGTGAAGCGTGTGGAGGAACCCGTTACCGGAAAGATTTACTATCAGTCAAATATCGGGGCAAGAACATCCATGATGTGCTGGAAATGTCTGTATCCGAAGCGCTGGACTTTTTTGTTGATGAAAAAGTGATAGCCGGTCGATTGCTGGTGTTGGAAGATGTTGGACTCGGTTATTTGAGATTGGGCCAGAGCGCCACCACGTTGTCGGGCGGTGAAGCTCAGCGGGTCAAGCTTGCACGTTATCTTTCCCGAACTGACAAGGAGCAGGTACTCTATTTCTTTGATGAACCGACAACAGGATTGCATTTTGAAGATATCGCACGGCTATTGGAGTCGTTCAACCGGCTTATTGACCGGGGGCATTCGGTCATCATCATCGAGCACAATCTGGATGTGATCAAATCGGCCGACTGGGTTATTGACGTGGGCCCGGAAGGTGGTTTCGGCGGTGGATCCATCGTCTGTGAAGGAACCCCGGAAGCAGTGGCTCATAACCCCGAAAGCCTTACAGGGTCATATCTTAAGCCACTACTGTAATGATACTGAAATTGATCTTGGCCGTTGAAATTTTAAACGGTTCGTCAGTCATTGTATGGACTGCATAAATACTTTAAAACCTGCATAAAAATGAGACTTTGAAAGTGACGGGATTCAAAAAAGTTGTTTTAACTGGATATAGGTTATGACGTAATCAGATACTATAAGACAACCGGTTTTAAAAAAAATTAATTTGTAATTAGGTTACAATGTTCATAAGATATTTGTGTAAAAAAAATGTTTGATATTGTTAACAAAAATATTTAACGTTAATACATTTTGCTTAAGGTGAATATATATTGGGTTGAGCAAATTTAACGAGTACGTAAAACTGTCCCCGCATGAAAATAAAATCCATTTCTTTTCCAAGTGTAGTCGAGGGTTACAATACTTCATTAATCAATGTAGCCAAAGATCAGTTAAATGGCCTGAAAATCCAGGATAATGGTGATGATTATATCATCGGGAACTTAGCCCTGTCTGAAGGCCGGAATCCACATAAAGCGATCAATAGCTCACCGGATGAAGTGGATTATCGACTGTTGGCGAAAGCGGGGATTGTGATAGCAGCCAACTTTGTGAAAGAGCCGATGGTAATCACGACAGGTTTCCCCTTTTCCAACATCAATATCAATAAAATTGCGGCAAGGGATTATTTATCAGGACTCGATTCTATTGCTTTTGATTCCCGCACAATTGGTGGACGGGATCATCAGACGCTTCAGTTTGCCGTGAATCGGGTGGATGTGATACCGGAGCTGATAGGTGGTATTATCGCTATACGCGGTGGTGAACACCAACGGACCGGCAACTTCTTTATGGTGAGTCTGGGATATGGTACTGTTGAGATCGGACTCAGCACTGACGGCGGTATCATTCAGCGCACCGAAGGGAGCGGACCCGGGCTCCGATATGCTATTGACTTGGCTAAAAAGGACTTAATGCAAAACTATTATGTAGGTTTGCGAACCGAACATCAGTTTGATATCGCTTTTCAGAGAGGCAATATCATGGTTAATCGAAAAAGAATTGATTTATCGGAAATCCGAAAACATGCCCTCTCTCATTACTACAAGGATGTCATTTCACCGTTGATAAGAAATACATGGGATGATGATGATTTCAGCAAGGCCAATACCATAATTCTGATTGGTGGCGGAGCACAATATCCTGAAATTGCAGAATGTTTTTCGGAAGAGTTCAGTGGCTTTGCAAATATTGAAGTACCAGATAACCCGACTACAATTGCAAGCCGGGGTTTTTGCATCAGATCACTTAACCTGGCAGGTGGCAACTCCGATGCAGCTGTAGGTATTGATATTGGTAATGCCCATACAACCGTCAGTGTTTTTGAAAAGGAGTACGATACTACAATAATTGAATAGTTGTAAAATGCAATTCACGTGCCCGGAGTAGCCTCCGGCTTTAAAATGTGGTGAATTAAAGTTGGAAAATCATGGCTAATAAAGAGATCGACTATTTGAACTTATACAGCAAAGACTCCATAGTTGCTGATGGAAATATTATCGTTCCTTCGCACCTGAAGTTAGGCGGACTTGTCAGGATGAATATCCAGAGCGAGGGCAAAGTGGTTATTACCCAAACGGGTGTTGTGGAAGGTGATATCCGGGCAAAAGAAGTTCAGATTCACGGATCTGTAACAGGAAAAATCCGGTCTCCGGGAGTCGTCATACATAAAAATAGCAAAGTCAACGGAGATGTTATTACAATGAAACTGACCGTGGAAGAAGGGGCCATTTGTAATTTTGGCATTGCGGTGGGGCATGATGCCTTTGCAGCAAATGAGTCAAAAAGTTATGATCCGGTATCGGCGAGTACTAATTATAATAGTGTTCAAAAGAATAACACTGGCCTGCGCAACTTACAGGAAAAAAATAGTGCAGGCTCGGGACAGGATAAAAACACCCAATATGCCATATATGGCATCGAAAGCAATATAAATGTCGGGGAAGCAGCAGGTACCAAAGACCCGAATGCGGATGATTCTGTAAATAATTACCAAGAACGTCTTAATCCGTCAGAAAAAATAGAAGAGAGCCGGGATGTGAAAAAGTCGGATGTTAACACTATGAATATCCCGGGTAAAACGACCAAAGAAAATAACAATTCATCGGATGAGAAAGACGTGATAGAGCGATTCTGGTGAATGGCGGTTGCTGGTAGCGGCCGAAGCAAGCTCTATCAAAATGAACCGGATTCGTCAGTGTCATTCGGAAACCAGATTCCTTCGTAAAAAAACCAGGTCGCCGATTAAAACAGTTTGGCAAGCTCTTTTGCCATGGCCTCAAGCAACTTCCGGTCTTGTACGCCCATGGCGTTTTTTGTGTCGGAATCGATGTCGATTTCACCAATCAGTTCATCGCTTCGGATAATGGGGACTACGATTTCCGACTGTACAGTCGGACTGCATGCAAGGTAGTTGGATTCAGTATGCACATCATTAATGAGAAATGTCTTGCGCGTTTCCGCTGCCTGGCCGCAAATACCTTCTCCGAAAGCGATTCGGGTGTGTTCGGTGGGTTTTCCTACATAGGGACCCAGAACCAGCTGACCTTTCGACAATGGATCAACCATGTAAAACCCGACCCAGTCGTAGTGGGGTACCTCATGGTATAATAGTGCACAGATGTGCTGCATCGCCTCTTCCCGATCGGCCGCATTATGAAGAAGTGATATCGATTTATCGAACAACAGATCCCAATCGACTTCCTTTTGTGCCATATCACATATAATAGTTTGTTTATGGTTCTATCTCTCTGGAAATATACATAATTTTGCAGTAGCAGTCCTATTATGTGGTAATGGATCGAAAACAGCCAAACCAGAAAGAACATGTCCAAACCGGATTGAATCGATTCAATAGTCGGGTCGGAAGCCGGTTGGAAATACAACCAGCCAAAATGTGACAAAATGGAGAAGCCCAAAATAGCTAACACCAAACCGTATGTAATGAAAGTGGAACCCGGTACCTATGCATGGTGTGCCTGTGGTATGTCCGGTAATCAGCCATTTTGTGACGGATCACATAAAAAAACTTCATTCAAGCCGATTATCGAAAAAGTTGAACAGAAAAAAAATGTGGCGTGGTGTGGATGCAAACAAAGCGGGAAGGCACCGTTTTGCGATGGAACACACAATAATCTGTAAGTCCAGGAGAGAAGCAGGTGCGTACCCCCGATACCAACTTGAGCAAATAGGCGAAATATACTTTATCTTCGTTTAGCTTTTCTCTATCATATCCTGTTTAAACCCGAAAATGGAAAGTTTTTGATCCATTTATGCAATTATAAATTCCTAAAACGAGATTTGTCCATGATCTATTCGAAGGCCTGTACCAATACATATCATCAATATCTCCTGACAGCTCTGACCGGCTTACTTTTGATTGTTGGTATAATGACTTCAAAAGCATATGCCAACGATTGCTTCATTGCAGGTCCATATGTATTGCATGTTGACCAGGGCAGCGCCCAGATTGTTTGGGTAACACCGGCGGGTACTCGTGCCGGGGAAGTACACCTGAAAGCTGCTGATGGAAGTTTACAGCAACAGATAACGGCTGATTTATCAACTCCCCGATTCCAGGAACGGATAGACGATGTGATTTCAGAGCTGGATCATTTGCGGCATTTAGTGAGTGTTGAAGGGTTGCGTACATACAGCGAGTACGAATACCAGGTGCAATGTGGAGATGGCGCATCGACCAGAAATGGTTCCTTTAAGACGGCACCTGAACCCGGAGCAACAGATCCTGTTGAATTTATTGTGGTATCAGACGGACATGCTGATAGTGGGCGATACAGAGAAGTGGCTCCGGCGGTGGGGGAACAAATGCCCGATTTTGTAGTTCATACCGGTGATCTGACAGGCGGCAATGGGCCGGACTGGGACCGTTGGCTGCCGTATTTCAGCGTCGCCCGCCCTTATCTGGAATCAACTGTGATAGTACCAGTTATTGGAGGGCATGACGCCGGGCCCAATCGCAATTTTCGCGCTTTTTTCGCATTCAACGATCCGGATGGTGATCCGGCTGACGAAGATGAAGAGGGGACCTGGTACAATTTCCGCTATGGAAACGTGGAATTTTTCATGATTGATCATACAGCAGATCTGAAGCTGCAGCTTGAGTGGGTTGAGCAGAAGCTTGCTGCAAGTGATGCCGAATGGAAGATTGCAGCCCTTCATCAATCCTTTGCCAACGCGGGAAGCCGAGGTAATTTTTTTCGGGGCTTGTTTTATGATTTCGCCGAACTATTTGAACAGTATGGTGTGGATATTGTCATCTCGGGACACGATCACATCTATGAGCGGAATTTGCCGTTCGGACCCGAAGGGGTAAAACCGGTACATTATATCGCGATTAATTCCGGGGGTAATTTCCGTGAAGTTCGGCCCTCACCGGTAGTAAAAGGGGGAAGAGGGCAATTAGCGCGAATGTATGCACACTTTAGCGTGGATGGCAATCGGCTTGAAATGGAAGCAAGAGCTGAATATCCTGATGACAAGGCGGGCATGGTAATTGACCGCTTCGAACTGATAAAAGATGAAAACGGCATGTACCAGGAC
>SLQC01000408.1 GCA_007131625.1 Balneolales bacterium
GGATAATAATCTCCTTAGCAATCGGAATGAAAATGAGGCCTACTGTCTGGCCGATAAAGGGAACTCCTATGCTGTTGCCTTTCTGGATGGGGGAAATGTCCAGCTGGATATTTCGGATATGAATGGCGTTGATGTAACACTCAAGTGGCTGGATGTCCGGAATGGCGAATGGAGTGTGCAGCAGGCACAATCCGATGGCGGTACTATTGATCTTCAGACGCCAGAACCTGCCGGGTTCTGGGTGGCTGTAGTTTTATAAATTATTGTATACCTTTATTAAGCAATGGGTATGAAAAAATATCATTTTTTCTACTATCTGTCCTTTCACACCACCGTACATAGGGTTCCGTATACGTCGGTTCATGTAGCGCTTGAAAGTTTCAGGTGATGGTTGGTCAGGCGAATGAGCCCCGGTGATTCAAAGAACTTTGCCGGATACGCCTGATTCATGTGACGGGCTCCGGCATTCCACCTCGCGGTGGACACCCTTGCCTTTCGGCTAATGCTTCCCCCTGTCGGGTGCACAGGAGACTTTCACTCCCGAGTGAATGCGCCCTGCCGGGCGCACACAAAAAAAAGCAGAATACCATCTGACAGATGATACCCTGCTCTTTGCGGAGAGAGTGGGATTCGAACCCACGGAGCCCCGTGAAGGGCTCAACACCTTAGCAGGGTGCCGCTTTCGACCACTCAGCCATCTCTCCGAAACTGTCTCATTACTAACATTTTGCACAATATGTGACATTCAAGGAGTGGTAAATATACGGGATTCAGAACCTGATTTCAATCCCTCACTTGATTATTCCAGCCGGTTTCATCTGTTTATAATTTTTGATTTCTTAAGGATAGATGTAATGTCCATGACGGGAATAAACATGCTACTGTGTGTCAAAGATTTTGCCATGGGTGTTTCATGTAACATCGTCGATTACATATATCTGCGCCAGATTCCTGCCTTCCTGTGCGTAATCCATGCCGTATCCCAACACAAAATGTGTGGGGATTTGAAAACCAACATAGTCGATGTTAACGAAGTGTTTTGTCGCATCAGGCTTGTGAAGCAGCGTCAACACCGAGACCGATGCCGGGTTTTTCTCCTGAATCCGGTCGACCATATACTTCATCGACAATCCCGTATCAATAATATCCTCGATCAGAATGACGTGCCGGCCTTCGACATCGGCGTCCAGTTCTTTTAGTTCAGTGACATGGCCGGTCGAGACCTTATCATCCCCGTAACTGCTCAGTTTTATAAAATCGACTTCACAGGGAATACTGACGTGCCGCATCAAATCGGCCAGGAAAATAAACGCCCCATTCAGAACTCCGATAAAAATAGGCTTTTTATCTTTATAATCGCTATTAACCTGCTCGGCCAGCGCCGCAACGCGCTTGTCTATCTGCTCTTTGGTGATAAAAAGACGGAACAGTGATCCATTACAAACTATCTTATCCGGTTCGTAAAAACTCATGCAATGATACCCAATTTTTTGATCAGAAGCACTTGCTGCCCTGCCGAATGACATCTGGTGTGTTCTGCAATTGTACCAATCTCCCCATTTTTCAGGGAATGTGGAAATATAACAGCATGGATGATTCCATCATAAGAAGTCAGAACCAAAGAATGACTCTTTTGAGATGCTAAAATTTTCCGGTTGGTCAAATGATCGGCTACCGACTGATCTCCGCTCATTCCGAACGGTCGAATCCTGTCACCTTTTTTCCAGTGACGCAGTATCAATTCCTCCTCTGATTCCGATCCTTTATTCGGCGCCCCGCCAACCGCAAGAGCCTCCCATCGCAGCTGAAGTACTCCGGCGACCTGGTCCGGGCGGTAAACGGAACGAACAAACGAATGCCCTGCATAAATAGCTGGTTCACCTGTCTCATCGGGCAGTACCTTCAGCCTGATGATAATCGAGAAACGATCAGCCGGTACGGAACCGGAATACATATCGGAAACCGGATCGGATGAATAATCACCGACCCACCCTGCTTTTGTCCGGCTTGCCATAATAACAAAGCGGGATCTGTCACGCATGACAGTCAGTCTGTCAGATACCGAGCACTTTCCGCCAGTTTGAAGATGTAACAGGTCGGAGAGTCGCGATACAGACCCCCGGCTCCAGTCGACATGACCTGCCACCCTCTGAACCCAGTGCCGCGCCACCGGAATTCTCAGGCTAGCTGACAGGCTCAGCCAACGGGGCCGATTCAGGGCTTCTGCATCGGTCACTTCATCCGTAACATGATCAAGTAATGCACGATGTACCGACCCAAAATCGGATAACCGCAGTATATTTTGCTGCCAACCGGGGAAATGGTGCTCCAGCTTCGGAAAGATGTCGTTGCGCAGCATATTCCGGGCATACTCCGACTCCAGATTTGAGGTGTCAATCCGATATGGTATCCTGTTTGAATCCGCAAAGGTAATCAGATCGCTTTTGGGAACATCCAGCAATGGACGAATCCACGGCATATCCATTCGCCGCATACCCTCCCAGTTCTCAATGGCAGCACCCCTCCAAATTTTCTGTACAATTGTCTCGATTTGATCGTCTCGATGGTGCGCCAGCACAATGGCAGCGGCATTTTTCCTCACCATGACCGACCGAAGAAACCGACGGCGAATGTTACGTGCATGATCCTGGAAGTTTCCGGACGGTGTTGCCTCCAACCCGTCGCGCTGTGCATCCATTATTTCCAAAGGAATTCCATGCCGGGAACAATACGATCGGACCAGATGTTCATCGGCTTCCGAGTCTTGCCCTCTTTTCCCATAGTTAACATGAACTGCGGTTACATTGAATTTCAGCGCAACAGCAACCAGATGGAGCAATACCATGGAGTCCACTCCGCCACTGACCCCAACAACAACGGGTGTGGTGCCGGGAAAAAGTCCACAGCTATTCAGAAAAGCCTGGACCATGACTGACAAATTGGGAACGGAACCCATATGACAACTTATTAGATTCGATCGAATGTACTCAATATATAGTAATAAATCAGACCCGTGTCGTCAAAAAACCAGCATGACAATCTGCAGAACTCCTGGGGTGAGCTGGACAGTTTCAATAAGACAAGACGCGCCATATATTAAGGCAAGATAAATCAGAAATATAAGGAGCGGTTTAAAACGATTCGGAAAAGCAGCACACACTATGATCCGGCTGACCCGATCCGGATCTGTTCATGGGTAAAGGTCTTGACTTCATCATTGGCCGTAAGCACCATCATGTATCCGAATTCATTGATGCCTAGAATTTTCACCGGAGTGTCTTCTCTTTGTCCATCTACACTCAGCGAGACCCACTGACCGTATCCCTGGATACTCCTATTAATGTTGCGAATCAAGTCCTTGTCGCCATCTTCCGCCTGATCCAGCAACGGCTCGATTCGATCCATCAATGAAGCCAGAAACAGTGATCTGTCAACGGCCTTACCATCCGTAACATGAATAAGCGAAATCGCCTGTCCCTCAATGTCAGCCGGAAACCGCATTTGGTTGACATTCACTCCCAGGCCGAGCAGTATCCGCTCAAGATTTTTTCCGGTATACCGACACTCCGTCAAAATACCGCCCAGTTTTTTGTTGAATACAATCAAATCGTTCGGCCATTTGATACGGCTTTCGCACGAAAAAATACTGGTCAGCGTCTCTTTCAGGGCAAAAATGACAGCCAGTGAAAAAAGCTGCAATCCGGTATTCCGTACCGGTTTCAAAACCATAGTGAACGTCAGGTTATCACCAGGCGATGCATGCCATACCCTGCCAAACTGGCCCTTACCGCTGGTCTGATCATCTGCAAGACACACCAATCCATGCGACAGCCGATTTCCCGGCAAATCATGAAGAAACCGGTTCGTGGATGAAAGCGATCTGTAATACCAGAATCTTCTTGCCAACCAACCAGTTTGCAATAATCGGCTAAAGGAGGAGGTATCAAACAATGCAACAGATTAGTTATCCAGACTCAACTGCCGATTACCAGCAGAGAGTCCTCTGTACCATATGCGTTGGAAGCGTATCCATCAGCTGAATTGTCATTGGCCCAACGTTCGCCATCCAGTAAATAACGAAATCGATATTCCCGTTCCGGTGTGAGACGCAGTGTCACTTCCCATGAGCCATTCTTTTCAGTCAGTTTATTGGCTTCTGTGTCCCAGTCATTGAAGTCGCCGACTACTGATACTTCCCGATCGGCCCAATCTTTCGGAATACTGAAGGTCACTTTGCAGATTGTTCGTTTTGTGGTAAATTTTTTTTCA